>NZ_CP071795.1:3082500-3382500 GCF_017498485.1 Polaribacter batillariae
AGAGTGCAATGGCATAAGGGTGCTTGACTGAGAGACATACAGGTCGATCAGGTTGGAAACAAGAGCATAGTGATCCGGTGGTTCCGCATGGAAGGGCCATCGCTCAAAGGATAAAAGGTACTCCGGGGATAACAGGCTGATCTCCCCCAAGAGCTCATATCGACGGGGGGGTTTGGCACCTCGATGTCGGCTCGTCACATCCTGGGGCTGGAGAAGGTCCCAAGGGTTGGGCTGTTCGCCCATTAAAGTGGCACGCGAGCTGGGTTCAGAACGTCGTGAGACAGTTCGGTCTCTATCTGCTGTGGGCGTTAGAAATTTGCGTGGATCTGACTCTAGTACGAGAGGACCGAGTTGGACTGACCTCTAGTGTATCTGTTGTCACGCCAGTGGCATGGCAGAGTAGCTACGTCGGGAAGGGATAAGCGCTGAAAGCATATAAGCGCGAAACCCACCACAAGATGAGATTTCTTTAAAGGGTCGTGGGAGATGACCACGTTGATAGGCTATAGGTGTAAAGGCAGTAATGTCATAGCCGAGTAGTACTAATAACCCATAGACTTATGTACGCTTCCCGCCGAAAGGCGGGAGACAACTCTTTTTTTATTTTGAAACTTACAATATTATTTTACCATATGTTAATTTTATACAGTTGAATTTAATTCATCTGAAGAATTTAGGGTGGTTATAGCATTAGGGCTCACCTCTTCCCATACCGAACAGAGAAGTTAAGCCTAATAGCGCCGATGGTACTGCATTTATGTGGGAGAGTAGGTCGCTGCCTTTCTTTAATACTGAACTAAATTCAGTATTTATAAGCCTCATATCATAAGATGTGAGGCTTTTTTTATGAAATACATTAGCCTAAAGTAATTTGATACCCTATTTTTTTTAATGGAAAAAAATTCCTCAAGACTTTGCCCCGAGGATAGTTGATCTTAAGAAATTCTTTATTTATAACCCACTAATAAAACTTCCATAAGGGTCTTTAAACTGTGTGCCTTCTGTAAACCTGTGTTTACTTAATTTCTTAAACTCAACCAAAGCCCAAAACACAAATTATTTCATAAAATAGATGTTTTTGAGATCGATTTAAAATAAAATGAATATTCGAAATATATTAATTTTTTTGAGATCGATTTAAAATAAAATGAATATTCGAAATATATTAATTACAGGTATAGTGTAATTATTCAGCTAACTTAAGGAATCAAAAATTAATAGGAATTATTTATTTTTCTAATATGAAGAAAAAATCATCATTTTCTTTTACAGTAAATTCAAATCTTGAATGTTATAAAATGGTACTTAGTAAACAGAAACAAAAAGGATTAGGTTTGACTACTTTAGTAGATGAATTTCAGAATTTTAATCCTTTTAAACATAATTTTAACGACAGTAAATAAAAATTGTCTGTTAGATTAAATCTTATTCATTACAAATTTATAAATAACATTTAGCAAATATTGCTGACTTATTTTTTTATATAAGTTTAATTATACCATCCCAAAATAAATAGCAATCATACTAATAGTGTCTATTATACCGTGTATTAATATATTCATCCATAAATTATTCTTTCCATTGACTATAAAGATTAATCCAAAAATCAATCCGACTATTCCCGTTTGAATAATACCTATTGGGCCTTGTACAAAATGTAAAAGACCAAATAATGAAGAAGTAATTATAAGGCTAATTATCCAAGAGTAATTTTTATCTCCCAATAGCTTTGCAATATTTTTTAAGATGTAGCCACGCCAAATTATTTCTTCTGCAAATGCTGCTGTAATCCAAGAGATCATTAAAGCAATTAAAAGCATAGGTATGTTTCCTCTTAATGCATCATACCTACTTAAATCTTTGCTTTCCGGAGGAAATAATTCAAACAGCAAAGGATTAAGTAAATAATTGAAAATTCCTAAAATAATTATAGTCAACGTAAGACTTAAAAAAAGTATCTTAGTCCATGATTTTGGTTTGCATAACCCTAATTCTGATAAATTAGTCTTCCTCAGTAAGTGTACTGTTAGCATTAATGCAATGGCAATAAAAAAACCAAGCTGGCCAATTATACCTAATCCGATTAATACAGTTATAATTAAAACTATTAGAAACTTGTTAGTTCTTAGAAGAAATTTAATTTTTTCCTTAGTAGATTTTTGTGTACTCATGTGATATATTTTTTAGCAAAAATAAACATGAGTAATATGTAAATCGTCCGAGCGGATTGGAAAGGACATAATTAAAGTACTAGCGCGGATGGCAATACACTTTTTAATTATTAATTCTTTTTTTATATTGAGAGGGTGTGATTCCATATATACTTTTAAAAAGAGAGTTAAATACAGATTTTGATTTAAACCCAGCGTCGTAAGCTAATCCTAATATACTAATATGATCTTTAGATTTATCTTTTAACATTTTAGCTACTGTATTAATCCTATAGCCATTAACATACGAATAGAAGTTTTTATCTGAAAATTGATTTATAACCTGAGACAGTTGATTAGGCTTGACATCAATCTGCTTTGAAAGATCTGTTAATGTTAATTCAGAATCTAAAAAAGGCTTCTCTTTTTCCATATAGATGCATAAATCATTATAATACTTTTCTGCCATTGATTTGGATAAGCCAGTTTTTTTATATTTGGTTTTAACATCTAAAACAAAATCATTAGAGTTATGAAACAATGATGTACGTCTTATCCCATAGTACCCTAATACAGCCTGAAACACACAAATACCTACAACACTTATCTTACCTATGGTTTCATAATTTAAATCTTTTGAGAAGAAATAAAAAAGGTAAAATAAAAAAATTAACCCAAACACTATTGTTGCGCCTAGTATTATAGTTTCTAACCATTTCAGACTTATCCTATCAATATTTGAAAATTTTGATTCTATGTTATTAGAATGAATTTTTACTAACTTATAACATATAGGCAAATAGAGAAAGCATTGAATGAACAAAATTATATCAGTAATTGAATATAGCTTCTCTCCACTTAATTGAGATTTATAGATCATTAGTTTTTCATTACCTGATAGTATAAAAAACTTAAGGGAAAGAATAAAAATCATTCCTATAAATGGCAAAAGGCTTAAAGTCAAATATTTTTTTCTAATCTTTTCATAAACAATACATTCTGTATAAAAATAAATGAAAGGCATATGGATAAGAACAAAAGGTGTATCTAGCCCTAAAAAATGAGGGAAATCTTCAATTAATCCAGAATGCCTAATATATAGTAATGAAAAATGAACCACTAATACGATCTGCCATATACCAAATACAATATCGCTTTTATTGTTCTTGTTTTTGGTAAAAATAAGTGAAGCTAAAAACGAACAAATAATGATGCCAATAAAAAAAAAGATTTCCATACAAAATTAGCATAAAAACATACTAGGTTTCTTTTATTATAAATAGACACTTTCCCACAAAGTGTGTAAGTTAAAAATTACAGGATTAAATTTTTCATAGTTTAATCCTGTTTTCAAATATAGCCAAAAATTGGTTAAGAATGATACCCCAATTTCTAATAGGCAATGTCCATTTTTTTGTTGATTCTCTCAAAGCTAAAAATACGGATTTAATTACAGCATCATCTGTTGGATATGAGAGTTTGTTTTTAGTGTATTTTCTAATTTTCCCATTTAAGTTTTCAATTAAATTTGTGGTATAAATAATGGTTCTGATTTCTAATGGGAAATCGAAGAAAACAGTGAGTTCATCCCAATTGTTTTCCCATGATTTAATGGCATAAGAATATTTAGAGTTCCATTTATTTTTAAAGTCTTCTAAGGCTGCTTTTGCTGCTTCTTTTGTAGGAGCTGTATAGATTTGCTTCATATCTCTTGTAAAGGCTTTTTTATCTTTCCAGACTACATATTTACAAGAGTTTCTGATTTGATGAACCACACATATTTGTGTTACTGAATTGGGAAAAATAGTTTTAATGGTGTCTGTAAATCCGTTTAAATTATCAGTTGCTGTAATTAAAATGTCTTGTGTTCCTCTGGCTTTTATGTCGGTTAAAACGCTCATCCAAAAAGAGGAAGATTCGTTTTTTCCTAACCAAAGTCCTAAAACTTCTTTTTTACCATCTACTCTAAGACCAACAGCAATGTAAATTGTTTTATTGATGACTTTGGAGTTTTCACGAACCTTAAAAACGATGCCATCCATCCATACAATCAGATAAGTAGCTTCTAAAGGTCTATTTTTCCAAGCAATAATGTCAGCTGTAATTTTATCTGTGATTCTAGAAATGGCTGAACTAGAGATGTTATAATCATACAATTCTCGTATTTGTTCTTCGATATCTGTAGTACTCATTCCTTTGGCATACAAAGAAATAATCAGGTTTTCAACTCCATCTGCAGTACTTTCTCGCTTTTTAATAAGCATTGGATTGAAAGTAGCATCGCGATCTCTTGGAACTTTTATTTTAGTTTCTCCTAAATGCGTCTTTATGGTCTTGGTGCCATAGCCATTTCGTGAATTAGGATTGTTGCTTTTTTGATGCTTATCGTAATCTAAATGTGCATCTAATTCGCCTTCTAAAATCTTTTCTACACCACGTTTGTGCAGTTGTTCTATAAAACTGGTTAGTTCTGAACCTGTTTTAAATTGTTTTAAAAATTCTTCGTTTAATAAATCTTCTGGTTTCATAATAAAAGTGTGTTTATAAATTTAGTGATTATTTAATCGTAAAGTTATTTCCGAAATTTTTCCTCATGGAGCAATTTAAATATTGCTCTAGAAAAATTTCAGAATAACTTTACTTACACACTTTTTGGTTTAGTACCTTTTACGATTAATAATAATAAGTAAATTTTCTAAATAACCCAGTTGACTGATTAAATAATTAAATATTTTTTTTTCACATCAATGATTGATTATAACCCACTAATAAAACTTCCATAAGGGTCTTTAAACTGTGTGCCTTCTGTAAACCTGTGTTTACTTAATTTCTTAAACTCAACCAAAGCCCAAAGTACAAATTCTTTCATAAAATAGATGTCTGCTTCATTTAGGGTGGGGTGCTGTTCTTTGATAAAATCGTCTAAAGGTTTTATTTTATCTAACTCAATTTTGTATTGTTGTTCTGTGTATTCATCTAACAGTTCGAAATCTTCTTCAGCATTAAAAAACCAAGATATAATGTTGTCGTAAGGTGTTTCTGTACCTTGCTTTTCTAACTTTTTAATTTCAGGAAAATAAGATGGGAACAAGGTTTTTATGGCGTTTTTAATTAAATTTTCTGCAACAATATGTGCACCTTCTTGTTCACCTTCATACACCAATTCTACTTTTCCAGTAATTGCAGGAATAATTCCATCGAAGTCACTCAAACGAATTATAGTTTGCTCATTACCAGATATTAATGCACGTCTTTCTGCTGTACTTAATAAATTTTCGAAAGCAGAAATGCTTAATCGTGCACTTACACCACTTTTGGCATCTATATATTCGCTTTCTCTAGCTTCAAAAGCAATTTGCTCTAACAGCTCTTTTGCCAATTCAGGCACTTTTATAGATTTTTTTTGAGCACTTGCTTTATTAGATTCTTGCTGCGTAATTATTTTGGCAATTTTAATATTTTTTGGATAATGTGTTAAAATTTGTGAACCAATTCTGTCTTTTAAAGGTGTTACAATGCTTCCTCTGTTGGTATAATCTTCTGGGTTTGCCGTAAATACAAACTGCATATCTAAAGGCAAACGCAGTTTAAAACCACGAATTTGAATATCACCTTCCTGTAAAATATTAAAGAGTGCAACCTGAATTCTGGCTTGTAAATCTGGCAATTCGTTAATTACAAAAATACATCTGTTTGCACGAGGAATCATTCCATAATGTATCACTCTATCGTCTGCATAACTTAATTTTAAATTTGCAGCTTTTATAGGATCTACATCGCCAATAATGTCTGCTACAGTAACATCTGGTGTTGCTAATTTTTCTGCAAAACGTTCGTTTCTGTGCAACCAAAAAATAGGTGTTTCATCTCTTTTTTCTTTGATGGTTTCTATGGCAAATCTCGAAATTGGTTTTAATGGATCGTCATTAATTTCCGAACCTTCTAGCACTGGAATATATTCATCTAATAAATCGACCATTAATCTCGCCAAACGTGTTTTTGCTTGACCTCTTAAACCCAATAAATTAATGTTGTGCTTGCTTAAAATAGCACGTTCTAATTCTGGAATTACCGTATTTTCATAACCATGAACACCTTTAAAAACGGTTTCTTTATTCATTATTTTACTAATGAGATTTTCTCGTAATTCGTCTTTAATAGATTTCGATTTGTATCCAGATTTCTTTAATTCCCCTAATGTTTTTATGTTTTTTAAATTCATTTTTTTGTTTTAGACGTAAGAAAAGAGATTTATTCACATTCTTTTATCTTTATTCTAATTTCTTTTTTCTTATTTATCCTTTAATTCTCTTTTTTCTATTCGTTTCATAATCTTCAAAAATCATTTCTCCCAAACCTTTTAACCTGAATTATGCAATAGATGATTTAAAATTTTGTATAAACGCTTATGATTATTAGCTTTATAGCGAATTTAACACATAACCCAAATGGTTAATCTCCCTATTGAGTATTCAAGTAAGAAAGTCACCCCTTTTGGAGGGATGAGCTTAATGAAGCGTTTTATTGATCAAACAGAAATTAGAGAACAACTAGCACAATTAGATTTACCTCAACCAAGCTCTAATGCAGGTTATAATCCTGCACATATAACTGAAGCTTTTTGGTTGAGTATTTGGACAGGAGCTTCTCGTTATATCCATTGTGATTGGTTACGTTATGATAGCACATTGCAAGATATTTTTGGATGGAATCGTATGCCATCACAAAGTACCTATAGTCGTTTTTTTGGCAAGTTTTCTCAAAAGCGCAATACAGAAGTATTTCCAAAGTTGCAACATTGGTTTTTCAAGCAATTAGATGTTGACAACTTAACTATAGATTTTGATAGCACAGTTATTACAAGATATGGAGAGCAACAAGGTAGCGCAAAAGGTTATAATCCCAATAAAAAAGGCAGGAACTCACATCACCCATTAATGGCCTTTGTAAGCCAAACCAGAATGGTTGCCAATGCTTGGTTAAGACCAGGCAATACAGCAGATAGTAGTAGCTGTAAAGAGTTTATGGAAGAAACCTTCAATGAAGCTTTAAAGGACAAAAGAGTTGGTTTAGTTCGTGCAGATAGTGGTTTTTACACACAAGATTTATTAGATTATCTAGAAGGCAAACAACTCAATTACATTATGGCAGCACGTATGTACCCAAATATAAAAAATGCAGTTTGGGGTTTGGATAATTGGATAGAACTCACAAAAGGAATTGAGCTTAATGAGATGATTTTTAACCATACAGATGGTAAGTCAAGGCGCTATATTGTCATAAAAAAGAAAGTAGAAGATCGTCCAAAAGCAGCTGGAAAATTACTTTTTGATGATCTGCCTGGTTATCGTTTTAGTTGCTATGTAACCAATCTAGATTTACCGCTAGACCAAGTTTGGAATATCTACAACACCAGAGCTGATTGTGAAAACAGAATCAAAGAACTCAAAGAAGACTTTGGATTAGATAACTTTTGTTTAAAGGATTTTTGGGCAACTGAGGCTTCCTTTAGATTCATTATGGTGGCTTATAACCTAATGAGTTTGTTTAGACATTTTGCCTTAAATCATCATAATCGAGCAACTTTAAAAACCCTAAAAGTCTATTGCTTTGCATTAGGAGCTTGGACAGTAAATCATGCTAACAGAAAGGTCTTAAAGATTGCTTTAAACACTAAAAAAAGACCTTGGATGGATGGCTTATTCTCCCAAATTAATGATTTAAGTCCTCCTTTTGTGTATTCCTAATGCATAATGCGGGTTTAATCCAGTATAAAATGCTTTTCCTTGATTTGCTTGTGTAAAAGCTCTTACAAATTGCATTAAATATGGGTCTTTTGCAATCATAAAAGTGGTTATGGGTATGTGTAGTTTTCTAGCTTGTTGCGCCATTGCATAACATTTATTTACAATGTACATATCTAAACCATTACTGTTTTTATAATATTGTCCATCTGGCAAACGCAAACAACTAGGTTTTCCGTCTGTAATCATAAAAATTTGTTTGTTGGTATTTCGTTTTCTGCGCAATAAATCCATTGCTAAATTTAAACCGGCGACTGTATTTGTATGATATGGACCAACTTGTAAATACGGTAAATCTTTAATTTTAATAGACCAAGCATCGTTTCCAAAAACAATAATATCTAAGGTGTCTTTTGGGTAACGCGTTGTAATTAATTCGGCCAAAGCCATCGCCACTTTTTTGGCTGGTGTAATTCTATCTTCACCATATAAAATCATAGAATGGCTAATGTCTATCATTAAAACAGTACTCATTTGGCTTTTGTGAAGTGTTTCTTCGACGACCAAATCGTTTTCTGTTAAATTGAAATTGCTAATTCCGTTATTAATCTGAGCATTCTTAATACTTTCTGTGATAGAAACTTTGTCTAAAGCATCACCAAATTGGTAGGCTCTAAAATCACCAGTATGTTCGTCTCCAATTCCTGGAGATTTGCTTTTATGGTTTCCTGCGCCACTTCTTTTTATCTTTCCGAAGATATGGTTTAACGCTTGTTGTCTAATGGCACGTTCTGTTTTTGGTGTAATTTTTGTACCTCTAGTTCCATCGTTTTTTATTTCTTCTTTTATATAGCCTTTCTTTTTTAAATCTTCAATAAAATCGTCAATGGTGTAGTTTTCGTCTGTTAGTTTGTATTCTTTATCTAAAGAGCGCAACCAATCTATGGCTTCATCGAAATCGCCAGAGGTATGAGTTATTAATTCTTTAAAAATTTCAAAAAGCATTTCAAATGGAGATTGATTCTCGGCTTCATAAGTTTTAAAGATAAATCCTTTTCTGTTTTTTCTATTTTTCATTACTATAAAAATACGATTTTCTATTAGTTATTTATGCAAATTATTATTTGTTTAGCATATCTTATTATCGAATTCTTTTATGACTAATAAAAATTGAAATAAAATGTAATTCATTTAAAATATATCGTTTTTTTAATTGTGAAATTCATTTTATCATAAAATTAACATTCAATTATTATAATAAATTTAATTTAACGCTTTTTTAATTAATGTAATAATCATATGAAAACAACCAAATTAAAATCATTTAAAATTATTTTTTCTTTGTTTTTAACTCTAGCTGTTGCAGGTGTACAAGATACAAATGCCCAGTTTTGGAAAAAGAAGAAAAAAGAGCCTACAAAAGCAGAAATGACTGCTAAGAAGAAAACAGCAAAAAAGAAAGGAAAAACAATTAAAGACCTTACTAAGAGTAGTAAAAAAATAGAAGGTTTATTTACCATTTTCCAGGATACAATTACTGGTGCTACCAAATTATTAGTTAAAAAAGACCAATTAGATAAAGACTTTATTTACTTTTCTCAAATAGCAGACGGTGTTATAGAAGCTGGTCAGTTTCGAGGGGCATACCAAGCTTCAAACGTATTTAATTTAAAAAAATACTTTAATCGTTTAGAGTTTGTAGTGCCGAATACTGCTTTTTATTTTGATAAGAAGAATGCAATATCTAAGTCTTCTAAAGCAAATATTAGTGATGCAGTTGTTGCTTCAGGTAAAATTCTTGCAGAAGATGAAAAAACGGGCGAGTATTTAATAGAAGCAGATGGGTTATTTTTATCGGAAACCTTTACAAGAATTAAAAACCCAAGACCTGGTCAATCTCCTTTTTCTTTTAGTTTGGGTAGGTTTGATAAATCAAAATCTAAAATTGAAGAAATTAAAAATTATCCAGAAAATACAAATATTAAAACAGAGTATGTTTACAGCAATCCTACTGCTATAAATGGAGGAGGAGCTGCAGTTACAGATGGTAGAAATGTTTCTATAAAGGTTTTTCATACGTTTATGAATATGCCAAAAGATGATTACGAAACAAGGTTAGACGATCCTAGAGTTGGCTATTTCTTAACGCAGACAAACGATATGACATCTACAGATGTTGTAAATTATAGAGATTTTATTCACAGATGGAGATTGGTAAAGAAAAATCCGAATGCGGCTTTATCTGAACCAGTAACTCCAATTACTTGGTGGATAGAAAATACAACTCCATTAGAATTTAGAGAAACCATTAAAGAGGGAGTTTTGGCATGGAATAAAGCATTTGAAAAAGCTGGTTTTATAAATGCAATGGTTGTAAAAGTGCAACCAGATGATGCAAAATGGGACGCAGGAGATGTAAGATACAATGTTTTACGTTGGACCTCTTCTCCAATTCCTCCTTTTGGTGGTTATGGACCAAGTTTTGTAAACCCAAGAACTGGAGAAATTTTAGGGGCAGACATTATGTTAGAGTTTGTACATTTTACAAATAGAGTTTATTACGATAGAATTTTTAATAATGCAACTGCGTTAAGTTTAGGTATTTTAACAGAGGAAGAAGAAAAAGCAAAATTTTTTCAAAATAAAGAAAATCGTCTTTACTGTTCTATGGGGCATTTAATGCACGAAAATACCTTGTTTGGGCAAACTGTACTTTCTGCAGCTGGCGCTTCTGAGTTAGAAATGGAAGGGATGAAAAAAGAAGGAATGAAATCTTTAATTATGCACGAAATTGGGCATACTTTAGGATTGAACCACAATATGAAAGCGAGTCATTTATTCTCGCCAGAAGAATTAGCAGATGCAAATTTTATAAAAGGAAAAGCTTTAACAGGTTCTGTAATGGATTACGCGGGTATTAATCTAACCATAGATAGGTCTAAACAAGGGCAATATTACGATATGGCTGTTGGTCCTTACGATATTTGGGCAATTCAATTTGGTTATACACCTTTTAAAACAGAAGAAGAAAGAAATAAATTATTAGAAACATCTACAAAACCAGAATTAATTTTTGGAAACGATGCAGATGACATGCGTGCTCCAGGAAAAGCAATCGACCCAAGGGTAATGATTGGAGATTTATCAAACGACCCAATAAGATATTCTATAGATAGAATAAAATTGGTAAACAAAATGATGAAAGATGTTAAAACTCGTTTTGGAAATGAAGGCAAATCTTACATGCAATTAAGACAAGCATATTATATTTTAAGTACACAATCTGCAATGGCAGCAGGAGTCATTTCAAGATACATTGGTGGTGTTTATGTAGATAGAGCCGCTCCTGGTCAAGCTGGTGGTACGCAACCTTACACACCTGTAAGCTTAGAAGACCAAAAAAGAGCAATGGATGCTTTAAAAAAATATGTTTTTGCACCAGATGCATTTACAGCTCCTAAAGATTTATATAATTATTTGGCAAGCCAAAGAAGGGGGTATAATTTCTTTAGTGGACCAGAAGACCCTAAAATTCATGAGCAAATATTAAGCTATCAAACAAGCGTTCTATCACATATTATGCATCCAAACACATTGCAAAGAATCTCAAATTCAGAATTGTATGGAAATAAATATAAACTGTCAACTTTTATGACAGACTTAAACAATACAATGTTTAAACCAGATATTTATGGAAGTGTTAATTCTTTTCGCCAAAATTTACAAGCAGCTTACACTAAAGGTTTAATTAGTATGATTTCTGGAAAAACCAGTAGTAGATATACTGTAGCAGCCAAATCTATGGCTATTTACAATTTAAATACAATTAAATCTTGGGTTAGCAGCAATAAAGGAGATACAGCTACCAAAGCACACAAAGCACATTTAAAAACGTTAATTACAAATGCACTTAAAGAAATAAAATAACTTTATAAGTATTTTTTATTAGAAACCGCAATCTTTTCGATTGCGGTTTTTTTATCTTTACATATGGCAAAAATTTTAATTACAGGAGGTACAGGTTTGGTGGGTTCTAAACTCACAGAATTACTAATCGCAAAAAAACATACAGTTCGAATTTTAAGTAGAAGTCCAGAAAACAAAAACGAGTTTAAATGGAATGTTTCTAGTAGTTATATTGATGAAAAAGCTCTAGAAAACATCGATTATATAATACACTTGGCTGGTGCAGGAATTGCAGATAAACGTTGGACAGACGAAAGAAAAAAAATAATTATTAGTAGCAGAGTAGATACTGCAAACTTACTTTTTAATAAAGTAAAAGAATTAAAGATTCCTTTAAAAGGTTTTATTTCTGCTTCTGGAAGCAATTATTATGGAGCCAAAACTACCGATAAAATTTTTAAAGAAACAGACAGTGTTGGAGACGATTTTTTAGGAGAAGTGTGTAAGAAGTGGGAAAATGCAGCTCATCAATTTAAAAAATTAAACATTCCTGTAACAATTCTTAGAACAGGAGTTGTACTTTCTAAAAAGGGGGGAGCATTAGAAAGAATGAAAACCCCAATTATTTCTCCATTAGGTTCTGGAAACCAATACATGTCTTGGATTCATGTAAAAGATTTGTGCAATTTATATATAAAGGCAATTGAAGAAGATTTTGTAGGAGTTTTTAACGTAGTTGCACCAGAATTTCACACAAGCAAAACATTTTCTAAAACCTTGGCAAAAGTTATTAAAAGACCTTACTTGCCAATTTCAGTTCCTAGTTTTTTATTAAAATTATTTTTTGGAGAATTGGCTGTAATTCTTTTAGAGGGTAGTAGATTGTCTTCTAAAAAGATAAAAGAAGAGGGTTTTACCTTTACCTACGATTCACTTGAAAAAGCTTTAGAAAACTTATAAAGTAAGAAAGACGAACAAACCGTTCGTCTTTCTTATTTCTCTTATTTTAAAGCATCTGGGGATTTTTTTTAACTTTAAAATTGTAAGAAATTAATTTGAAGCGAAATAACTTTTTCTATTGTTTCAACTTCTTTTATTTTTTTTGCCAAAAGTTCTTCTTCCTAAAGTAGATGTATAGAAAAAAGTACCTTTTAATGCATCATGCATTTGTAATTTGTTTTTTGAATGTAAATTTAGTCGTAAAAAATACTTGAGAGCTTACATTCAAAAAAATACTTAAAAATCGGCCCCAGGTGGTTCTGGAGAAGATGCTTGAGCTTGTTGAGGGGTTAAAATGAAATAAGTACCTATAGCTGTTAATGCAGCATACTTACCATAATTTCCAATTTTTTTAAGCGCTTCTTTTCTGTTGATATTGTTAGTTTTGCTTTTGGGTTTCATGTGTTGTAATTAGGGGTTATTCTAAAATAATTTTTTGAAAAATTTCTTTGGAAGCACTTTTTACTTTTAATAAATACACTCCAGAAGACAACTTAGGAATTGTTATTTCTGATTTTCCGTTTGAAGAAAATATTTTAGAGGTTATTTTTTTACCATCTATTGAATATAACAAAAACAAGATTTTAGAATCTACCAAACCGTTTATAGATATTGTACGATTGTTTTTCTTAAAAATATTTACTTCATCTAAAACAGTGGGTTTTGTAGATAGTACTTTGGATTTTGTATGCAGATAGAAATTTCCAATACCTACAGATTTTTCAGTTAATGTTGTTGTATATGAAGTGGTAGAAGAATCGAATTTTGTAAAAGTGTTGTTTTCTTTGTCTTCTAAGAAGATGTATAGGTCTTGTGGCATATTGCTACTTTCTGGAGTAAATGTAACTTTATCGCCAATAGCAGCTTTTAATCCAATAGGAATAACCATACTTTCGTAATTACTATTTGGCAGAGATTGTATGCCTAATTTTTGTCCTACATCATTAGTTACCAAATGCGAATAAATTTGAAAGTTGTTTGCAATTCCGCTAAAAACTTCTCCATCATAACCATCATCGAAACCAGTGGTGGTTCCTTTTATATAATAGATTTCGGTATATTTTTCGCTTTTTCCATCTGTAACGGATAATTTTATTTCTGGTCTGCTAGATTTAGAAAAGGTATCTGTATTTTGATGACTTAACATCGAAGTTGTAAAAACAACCTCATTTTCATTTTCAACTTCAATAAAAAAACCTTGTCCTGGTGCAATTTTAAAACTTTGTACAGTTACTTTTGGAATGTAGTCTCCATTACCAGCGTTTTCGGTTTGATCCCAAATCCAAATAGTTTGTGTTTTTAAAGGTTTTCCAACACCAATGTTATTGGGTAGTAAATTTCCGATATTTACATAAGACGCATACGGATTTGAAATTAAATTAAACGAATTAGAAGAGGTATGCACAACCGATTTGTTTACGTTTCCTGTATTTAATGTTCCTGTAAAAGAAATATCACCGGCAGCTGTAAGACGAGTTGTAAATCCTTTTCCAGAAGACATCATGTCTGTAGTGTCATCTCCATCAAGGCCATTTATAGCCCCAACTTTATAATAATTCCATCTATTAGAGGTTTTTGTATTGTCGTAAGTAGCCAATGCAATATTTTGGTCATTTCCAGAGCCAGAGCCTCTAGTGATGTTGGAATGTAAATTGGCGAAATTTACAACAGATTGCCCCGATAAAGGAGCTCCAATTAAATACCATTTGTTAGCGTCTAAACTTCTTTTGTAAGTTAAGTTTCCTGTAGATGTTCCATTGGCAATAATAGTACCACCAGAATTTATAGTAAATGTTCCAGTATTGCTAATATTACCATTAACAGTTAGAGATTGATTTGTATTAATTGTAAAAGTTCCTTCTACAGTAAAATTATTAATTGTGATTTCGTTTATATTTAAAAAAGCCGTTTTTCCTGTTGGAATTAGTACATTATCTACTGCAATAGGTACTCTATTTAAACTCCAATTGGTATCAACAGACCAATTGCCAGAGGTTGCAATAAATTCGTTTGTAACTGCAACGTTATTTATGGTAATAGAAACTTCTTTTTTATAGTGGTTACCCACATTTGGGGCTTGATAAGTTACTACATATGTTCCTTGTGAAGATGCAGAAACATCTATTTTTCCAGTAGAACTATCTATAACCAAACCAGCAGTGCTTGAAAAGTTTCCTCCAGAAATTCCATTTATTGTTGGAGTAGGATCTAAACCATATATAGAATAAGAATTTTCTGTAAAAGTAAATTTAGAAAAATCGTTGTAATGGATGTCTATAAATTTCTCAATTACTTTTGCGTAATCTCTAGAAAAATAAGGTATTGTTGGACTTCTGCTATCAGAAACGCCATAGGTTGAAGTGTAAACAGTTCCTAAATCTCGAACTCTTCTGTTTACCTCTGTCATAATTCCATCGATAGTTCCGCCACCACCTTTTACAGTTCCACCACCTTGCACTACAGTATTGTCTGTAGAAGGGTCTCCAGAACCATGCCTAATATTGTTGTAAAAATCTCCTGCAAAATAAGAGTTGGTACCTGGATTGGTATCGTCGCAAGAACCTTGGCTACCATCACCAACATTACTTGGTACAATTCTATAGCCTTGTGTTCTAGAACAACCTGCATAATTTAACTCTGCATATCTTTGGCCTCCAGTAACTTGCATAATTCCTCCAAAACTATTTGCTCCTCTAATTAAATCTTCGAAAGTCGAGTTGCTAATATTATTTTCGATTAGGTTTTTTATGGTTACTCTTGCCAATTCTGTAGCATTTGTAGCAGTATTGTTTAAGTCTTCATCAAAAGAATTACTAGGTAAATTGTAACCTGCTTCAATTCTTGGAATAGAATGACTTTGCCCATGTAAATCGATGTATAAACCTTTGCCGAATTTGGCATTAATATCTGCACTTGCTTGGTCTATAAAACTATGAAACGCATCAAAATAAATACCTGCAGTAGCGTTATTACAAGTGGCCACACTTTTATTTCTGTTGGGGTCTAATTTTTTACGATGTAAATTATTTATAATTATATAAGGATATGTACCAAACTGATCGAAACATTTTTTCTGAATTTCTTTTATTAACACGTCTGTATTATCGTCCATTTCATTGGTTCCACAGCTTCTAGTGCTTATTTCACCTGGCTCTAATCTTCCTCCATGAGGTGCAGAAATAATTACTGGCATTGTACCAGGAATATACTCTATGTATTTTTTACTGTTATTGTAATATTGAGAAACTCCAGGAAAAGTATCGTTAATAATGGTTACTGTATCTGTAATTGCAATAGGGCAACTTCCATTTGTAGTGTATGTTACTGTATAAATTCCTACAGTTGAATTAGAAACGTCTATAACTCCTGTAGAAGTATTTAAATCTAAACCAGATGTCGAGCTAAAAGATCCATTTTGCCCAGTTATGGCTGGTAATAAATCTACATCGTTTTTATTTACTCTAGAAGTTGGGTAAGAGAATGTAGCAACGTCTGAATTTGTAATTACTATGTTTTGAGTAGAACTGTTTTGGTCTGGATTTGTAGTTGTGTAAGTAACTACATAATTACCAACTGTAGATGCAGCAATGTTTATTTGTCCTGTGGTACTATTTATGCTTAAACCAGATGTAGAAGAAAATGTACCACCTGTTTCTCCAGTAATGGTGGGTGTTGGGTTTGAATCGGCACTACAATAACTGTTTTTGGAATAATTAAAAGAGGCATCATCTAAACCAATTGATATCGAAAATTCTAGTTCTAAATTAGTAGTTCTTGGATTTGTAACATTCGGAAATACACCATTAAAGTTGAATATTTCTGTTCCATTGGCAAATACTTTGCCGTAAGCACCAGTTCCATTCCAGCCATCTCCATAAGTATCGTAAACTTTAACTTTATATGTACCTTTAGGAAGACTTACTGTAGCAGAGTTTTGGTTTAAGAAAGAGGTGTTCGAGCCATTTCCGTAATTGTGGTCTATAGATAGAACAACTGTATTTGCCGAGTTTAGTATTTCCATCTTATTTTCACCAGAATAGTTTGGCCAGTTTACATTAAGATAAACATTGTTTTGCGAAAAGAAAAGGAACGATTTTAAAAAAAATATTAAGACAAAGGCATGTCTTAAAAAATTAGGGGTAATTTTTTTAGTCATTTGTTAGGGGTTAATAAGTTTAGTTAACAAATTATTGAAGCCAAAAAAAGGCTATAAACAAAATTGTCAATAGCCAAATATAGGTTTTTTTTTTAATAAAAAAATAAAAAGTTTAAAATTCTGATGTAATGTTTAAAGCAACATCGCTCCAAGTTTTAGAAACTCCATCTGCACCAGTATGCAAAGCTTCGCAAACTTTATTTAAAGAAGCTAGTGCTTTTGTAGCATTCCAATTTGTAACATCCATACTCGCTTTCATTGCGAAAGTTTTGTTGGTAATTGTATATGTAAAAGGCACTTTTTCTGTAACTCCGTTCATTTTTATGTTTGCATATCCAATAGAATCATTTTCTATGATTAATTTACCAGACAATAGTTTTGTTTGTTCCATTACACCAAAAAAGAACTTTTTAATCTTAAAATCTCTACTAGAATCTTTGGTAAAAATACTGCTAACAGGAATTGAGAATTCTGTATTATTTATCGCTTCTTTTATCGTGTTTCCTTCGCCTCCAGAAGTAATATTTACAGTTTTAAATTGCCCACCAACTGGTACTTTTTCTGTCGTTTTATAAGCTGTAAAATTAATTTTGTTTGTTGCTTCTTTTAAAGAGTAAGCAGCAGTGCTTTTTTTAACTGTTGAGGTGTTTTCTGTATTATTTTTCTTTTCTGATTTACAGGCTGTAAAATTTAAAGAAAGTACAAGTGTTAAAATAATATAAGTTACATTTTTCATAAGAGTTATTTTTTTCTGTTAAGTATTAAGTTTGCTAAATTTATATATTCTTGTTTTGCTTCGTTTGGAGACATGCCTTTTAATTGCATCCAAGCATTTGCTTTAAAGGCATTTCTAACATCAAGTTCGTTATTAAAAGTAAAAGTACTTCCGTAATTTGCTTGTTTGTAATAAGCATAAAATTTTAACATAATGTCTGGTGCAAGTGTTTCTTTCAATTGAGACATTTTTTCAAATGCTTCAGAAAATTCTATGTCTAAATTGGTGTTCATTTATTTTTGTGCAATCACTTGTGTTCCTCCTTTTACTTTATCGCCAAGTTTTACATTTAGTTGGGTGCCTAATGGCAAAAACAAATCGACTCTAGAACCAAATTTTATAAAACCAGCGTCTGTACCCTGTACAATTTCTTCGCCTTCTTTGGCATAATTTACAATTCTTTTAGCCAATGCACCAGCAATTTGCCTGTATAAAACCTCTCCAAAAGTAGCGTTTTCTAATACAATTGTAGTTCTTTCGTTTTCTGTAGATGCTTTTGGATGCCAAGCCACCAAATATTTACCTGGATGATATTTACTGTATTTTACAATTCCGCTCATGGCATATCTTGTAACATGTACATTAATAGGAGACATAAAAATAGAGACTTGCAATCTTTTATCTTTAAAATATTCTGGTTCTTCTACTTCTTCAATAACCACAACTTTACCATCTACTGGAGCTACAATAGTGGTTTCATCTAAATTTGTAAGTCTTTTCGGGTTTCTAAAAAATTGAAGTATTACGACTAAAAAGAAAACGATAAAAACTTGAATAGATTTTATAATCCAATTGGTTTCTAATAATTTTTCTGCCATTAAAATACCGGCAATGGCTAAAATGAAAGCAATAACAATTATTTTGTATCCCTCTTTATGGAAACGAATCATAAGTTAAATTATATAATTAATGTACAAATATACAAACGGAGCAGCAAACAGCAAACTATCTAGCCTGTCTAAAATACCTCCATGGCCAGGCATAATGTTTCCACTGTCTTTTATATTGGCTTGTCTTTTTAATTTCGACTCTACCAAATCGCCAATTGTACCAATAACAGATACAATTACTGCTATTATTAGCCAATTTAAAAAACTAAATTCGGTATTTATTCGGCTAATAACGTAGGCTGTAATCATAGAAAATACAAGTCCTCCTATAAAACCTTCCTGTGTTTTTTTTGGTGAAACCGATACAAAAAGTTTTCTACGCCCTAAGTTTTTTCCTACTAAAAAAGCAAAACTATCATTTACCCAGATAAGCACAAGTATAGAAATCATTAAATAAGGAGAGTAACTTTGGTTATAAAATGGAAGTAAAACCAAAAAACAGATAGAGAAAATAGGGTATCTAATTGTAAAACCTAATTTAGCTCTTTCGTTGGTAAACGCAATTTCTTTTTTTGCAAATAGTTGATATATTAAATATACAGAAGATAAAATAGTGATGATTAAAATAATATTAATAGCATAACTAAAGGGTCTTTTAAGCATTAAAAAAAGGGTAAGCCCAAAAAAAAGATAGGGAACTATATTTTTATTTTGAATCATTTTAGAAAATTCCCAAATGCACAAAACACCAAATATAGAGATAAGTGTAATGTAAGATTCCTTTGAAAAAAGAATTGCAACTACAAATATTAAAACGTAAATAATTCCAGAAAAACTCCTTCTTAAAAGGTTGCGCATATTATAAATCTTCTAATAGGAGCAAATATAAGTTTTTTGAGTTACTGTTACCATAGTTTAAAAAATTATCATCATTATTATTGATATTATAATTCTTTATAGAAGATATGTTGGTTGGTAATGATTTTTTACTGTTTGTTTTTATTCCTGTTAATCCTTGGCCGGTATTTTTAACAAGCTGACTGGTTTTTGCATACACAATAAAGTTTTCTGATAGTTCAGATAGCTTTGTACTTTTTAATTGATTGGAAGAAAAAAGAATATCTCCATGATCTGCAATTAAATGCTCGCAAGTTGTAAAAACGGGTGTATTATTATCGAATTTAGAGGTTGTTTTTATGCTTTTATTTTTAATAAGAGAACCAATACTGCTGTCTAAAAGTAATAATTCATTCCAATTATTTTCTGTTAAGATTTTATCTAAGCTTTCAGAAATTTCTTCTTCTTTTAGGCAGTAAAGAAATTTACCGCCTTTTTCTATAAAATTATGCACAAAAAAATCGTCTATAGATAAATCGACCTCTTGTTTTTGAATCTCTTTATCCTCTTTTATGGGAATGTTTAATAGTTTCTTTAAAAAATTCATTCTTCAATTAAAGAGTTTTTAATTATTCTTCCGTTTTTTTACTGAAGCAATAGTTGTTTCTTCTCTACACTTTTTCTTCAGCTTTTTCTTCTACATCTAGTGTTTCAAAAGGTCTTTTTCCGAAGATTTTTAATAAATCGTCTTTAAAAATTACTTCTTTTTCTAAAAGTAGTTCTGCTAATGTGGTTAATTTTTCTTTGTTTTCTGTTAATAATTCGATGGCTCTTACATATTGAGCCTCAATCATTTTAGATATTTCTGCATCAATTTTCTTTGCAGTATCGTCGCTATAAGGTTTTACAAAAGCATCGTTTCCAGAAGAATCGTAATAAGTAATGTTACCAACTTCGTCATTTAAACCATATACAGTAACCATTGCTCTTGCTTGTTTGGTTACTTTTTCTAAATCACTTAAAGCGCCTGTAGAAATTTTATTAAAAATAATTTTTTCGGCAGCTCTACCTCCTAAAGTGGCACACATTTCGTCTAACATTTGTTCTGTTTGAACAATCATTCTTTCTGCAGGTAAATACCATGCAGCGCCTAAAGATTGCCCTCTTGGTACAATGGTAACTTTTACCAATGGTGCTGCGTGTTCTAACATCCAACTAACGGTTGCATGACCCGCTTCGTGATATGCAATTACTTTTTTCTCTTTGGGTGTAATTACTTTATTTTTCTTTTCTAAACCACCTACAATTCTATCTACAGCATCTAAAAAATCTTGATGATGAATTGCTTTTTTTCCTTGTCTTGCTGCAATTAAAGCCGATTCGTTACACATGTTTGCGATATCTGCACCAGAAAAACCTGGAGTTTGCTGTGCTAAAAATTCTACATTTACATCGTCTGCCAATTTTAATGGCTTAATATGTACTTCAAAAATTTCTTTACGTTCGTTTATGTTTGGAAGATCTACATAAATTTGTCTATCAAAACGTCCTGCACGCATTAAGGCACTGTCTAAAACATCTGCTCTGTTGGTAGCTGCAATTACAATTACATTGGTATCGGTTCCAAAACCATCCATTTCTGTTAGTAATTGGTTTAATGTGTTTTCACGTTCGTCATTACCCCCAGTCATACTATTTTTTCCACGAGCACGTCCAATGGCATCAATTTCATCAATAAAAATAATGGAAGGTGATTTTTGAGCTGCTTGTTTAAATAAATCTCTTACTCTAGAAGCTCCTACACCTACAAACATTTCTACAAAATCGGATCCAGATAAAGAGAAAAACGGAACACCAGCTTCGCCTGCAACTGCTTTTGCTAATAATGTTTTTCCTGTTCCAGGAGGGCCTACTAACAAAGCTCCTTTTGGAATTTTACCTCCTAAAGAAGTATATTTTTCTGGGTTTTTTAAAAAATCTACGATTTCTTGCACTTCTTCTTTAGCGCCTTCTAAACCAGCAACATTTTCGAACGTTGTTTTAACTTTGGTGTCTTTATCAAATAGTTTTGCTTTCGATTTTCCGATGTTAAAAATTTGCCCACCACCAGAACCTGCTGCTCCACCAGACATTCTTCTCATAAAAAATAACCAAATAGCAATAAGAATAATAAATGGTAAAAAGCCAATAAGAGTGTCGAACATACTGGTTCTACTCTCGTTTTTTAAATCGTAGTCTAAATCTTTTTCTTTTTTTATTTCTTCTAAATGATTTTCGAAGTTTTGTAAATCACCAAAATTGTACTCGTATAAAGAAGCTCCATCTCTATAAAAAGCAGAATTTACCAGTTTTTGATATTTCTGTTTTTTTAACGCTTCTTCTTTAATGAAAATATGGGCTATGTTTTTATTTACAATAAGAATTTTAGAGATGTCGTTGTCTTTTAAAATTTCGTTAAATTCGTTTTTAGAAATGTTTTTAGTGGCTAAATCTCCACTGCTAAAAAACTGAAAACCAATTAAAAGCAAAAATATTCCGCCGTAAATCCAATACATGTTAAATTTAAATTTAGGCGTATTGTTAGTATTGTTATTTTTATTAGAATCGTTCATTTTTAATCAATAATATTTTTTTTGAATATTGTTTAGGCTGGTTTAATTTCGGTAATTTTAGCATCACCCCAAAGACTTTCTATGTCGTAAAATTCTCGTACATGTTTTTGAAAAACGTGCACAACAATATTTACATAATCCATTAAAATCCATTCAGAGTTTCCTTGACCTTCTATATGCCAAGGTTTGTCTTTAAGTTGTTTGCTAACTACTTTTTGTACGGAACCAGAAATTGCATTTACTTGTGTGTTAGAATTTCCTGAGCAGATTATAAAATAATCGCAAACAGTATTTTCTATTTCTCGTAAGTCTAGTAATTGAATATTTTCTCCTTTAACGTCTTCAATTCCTTGAATAATTACAGCGATTAAATCGTCTGTGCTTACATTTTTTTTTGTCATTAATTTTTTTCTAAATTTATCGCAAAGTTATTATTTTTTTGCGAGTATTTTGTGTAATATTGAACTAGTTTACACATTATTTAACACTTGAAAATAATCAAACTTAATGCCATTGATTCTACCAATTCTTTTTTAAAGGAAATGGCAACCAACACCAGCGCCGAAAATTTTACAATAGTTGTTGCAGAAAGCCAAACTAATGGTAGAGGGCAACAAGATTGTGTTTGGTTGTCTGAACCCTTTAAAAACCTAACTTTTAGCGTTTATCTTTCTTTTAGAAAGTTTCAAATTAAACATAAAAAAAACTTGCTTTTTGCGGTTTCTTTAGCTGTTTATGAAGCTATAAAAGAAGAAACAGAATTAAGTATTTCTATAAAATGGCCTAACGACATTCTGTCAGGAAACAAAAAAATATGCGGAATTTTAATCGAAAATAGCATTCAAAAAGATAAAATTAAACATGCTGTAGTTGGAATTGGTTTGAATGTAAATCAAACAGAATTTTCTAAAATAACCAGTAACGTAAGTTCTTTAAAGTTATTAACTCGACAAAATTACGATTTAGATGTTTTATTAAAAACGATTGTTTCTAAATTAAAAATAAGAATCGACCAATTAGCGTGCAAAGAGTTCGAAAAACTCGAAGAAGATTATTTAAAAGTGCTATATAAAAAAAACACCCCAACAATGTTTAAAGATCGTAAAGGTGTTTTATTTATGGGGTTAATTTCTGGAATTTCTAAGGAAGGTTTGCTTCAAATTGAACTGGAAGACGAAACCATTAAAGAATTCGGAATTAAAGAAGTGTCTTTCGTTTAAAGTTTTTCGATGTTTTCTGATAAAGTATCTACAAACTTTGTTAATGGTTTTTTAATCATCATAGCCATCATTGGATTAAAATCTCCTTCAAATGTAAGCTTTACTTCGGTTTTGTTTTTAGTAATTTCTTTTATATCTGCAGATAAAGTAAAAGGCAATTTACTACTTGCAGCGCCTAAAGTAATATTAGAATACGGAGTTTTTTCTTTTAAAACCAATCGAATCTCTGGCATTCCTGGCAATCCAAAAATAAAAGATTGACCATCGACTTCAAATTTATTAATGTTTTCGGGCATAATTTCTTTAAAGTTTTCTAATTTACTAAAAAAAGTAAAAACTTCTTCTGCCGATTTTTCTACAATTACTGTATTTCCATCTATTTTCATCTTGCTCTTAATTTTAATTTTGCGGATTCCATTCGCTTGGGTTCTTTCTCCATTCGTGTAGTGTAATTAGTTCTTTATCAGAAATATAATTACTATCTAGTGCTTGTTCTAATAAATTTTCGTAATTGCTTAAAGTAGATAAACGCACGTTTTTCTCTTTAAAATTTTTATCGGCAATTTCAAAACCGTAAGAAAAAATAGCAACCATTCCTTTTACCACTGCACCTGCTTGTTTTAAAGCCGCAACTGCATTTAAACTACTGTTTCCGGTGCTAATTAAATCTTCGATAACAACTACGTTTTGTCCGCTTTCTAAATGCCCTTCAATTTGGTTTTTACGACCGTGTTTTTTAGGCTCTGGTCTCACATAAATAAACGGTACACCCAATTCTTGTGCCACCAATATTCCAATGGCAATTGCGCCTGTAGCAACACCTGCAATAACATCTGGTTTACCATAGTCTTGCTCTACAATCTTAGCAATTTCTTCTTTTAAGAAAATACGAACTGGAGGGTAAGAAAGTGTTACTCTATTGTCGCAATAAATTGGCGATTTCCACCCAGATGCCCAATGAAATGGCGTTTTTGGGCTCAATTTTATTGCTTTTACTTGCAATAAAAGTTCGGCTGTTTTTTTTGCTGTATCTTTGTTTAAAATCATAGCGCAAATGTATAAAGTTTTTGTAAATGATAAACCAATAATTATTACATCTTCTCAAAAAAAAGAAAATAATTTTCCGGTTCATATTCTTAAGAATACCGTTTCTGAAGAGATTGTTCATAAACTAATAAATGGAACAACAAAAGGGATAAATTTATATACGCCAGATGTAGAAAAAGGCTGGCAAGAATTTTTAAATAGCTTTACCATTGTTTCTGCTGCAGGTGGTTTGGTTTTGAATGATAAAAAAGAAGTACTATTTATCTTTAGAAATGGTATTTGGGACCTACCAAAAGGTAGAATCGAAAAAGGCGAACAAATTAAAGAAGCTGCTATTAGAGAAGTAGAGGAAGAGTGTGGTATTTTCGGTTTAAAAATTGTAAAACCTTTATTAACAACTTACCATGTTTATTTTCAAGAAGGAATAAAATTAAAAGAAACTTTTTGGTTTTTAATGACTTCTAATTATCGTAAAGAATTGGTTCCGCAATTAGAGGAAGGCATTACCAAAGTTGTCTTTAAAAATGAAGAAGAAATTCGTAAAGCCTTTAAAAACACCTACAAAAATATAATTTTGGTGTACGATACTTATAAAGAAAGATAGTTTTCTAAAAAAACCTACTATCTTTGCCGACTTCAAAAATAGGCGCCAAAATATTATGACTGAATTTATTAAAAAAATAATTCCGAATGCTAAAGACGATGTTTTAGCAGGTATTACTGTTTCTTTAGCGATGATTCCAGAAGTGGTAGCATTTGCTTTTGTTGCTCAAATTAGCCCAATTGTAGCTTTATTTGGCGCTTTTGTAGTAGGAATTATTTCTGCACTTTTTGGAGGAAGACCAGGGTTAATTTCTGGTGCTGCTGGTGCTGTGGCTGTAATTTTTGTAACCATGATTCAAGAAGGGCACGCAAAAGGATTGCTTTTTGATACTCCTGTAGAAAATATGGGGTATTTTTATTTATTAGCAGCCGTAGTTTTAATGGGAATTATACAGGTATTTGCGGGTATTTTTAAACTAGGAAAATTTGTGCGTTTAATTCCACATCCAGTAATGATGGGCTTTGTAAACGGTTTGGCCATTGTTATTTTTATGGCACAATTGGGCATGTTTAAAGAAAATAAAAAAGATTTTTTCGGACAAAATATGCGTAAAACAAAATCTAAAGAGTTAGTATATAATGTTTCGGATAATACAGTAAAAGACATTGCCTCGAATACAGTTTTGTTTACCATTGAAGGGAATTCAGTAAAAAATAATAGTACAGGCGAAGAAGTATTTTTACTTTCAGATGGTCAAGTTTTTGATGTAAAAACTAAAAAAGTTGTTTTTAATGCCACTAAAGATGCTTTTTACTCTGTAAAAGATAAAGGGGTTGTAAAAACGACGATGCAAGGAAAAACTTTGTATGTAATGATTGGTTTGATATTATTAACCATGCTTATCGTTTGGGGTTTACCTAAATTAACGACCAAAGTACCAGCCGCATTAACAGCCATTTTAATTGTAACCTTAATTTCTATTTTTAGTGGATTAAACTCCATAAACGTAGGTGATTTTATTAGAGATGGTGGAGGTGCTGGGTTGAATGGTATTGACGAAATTTCTAGTAAATTAAATATTTTAGAACTTTGGAGCCACCTTCCTTTTAATTTAGATACCTTAAAATTTATTGCACCTTATGCATTTTTAGCGGCATCTGTTGGTTTAATAGAAACCTTAATGACCATGAACCTCGTAGATGAGTTAACAGAATCTCGTGGAAATGGAAATAAAGAATGTCTTGCACAAGGAGCTGGAAATATTTTTAGTGGGCTTTTTGGCGGAACTGGTGGTTGTGGAATGATTGGGCAAACCGTTATCAATATTAACGCTGGTGGTCGTGGACGTTTATCTGGTGTTATGATGGCGATAACCTTACTAACTTTTATATTATTTGCAGATAAATATATAGAACAAGTACCCATTGCAGCACTTGTGGGGGTTATGTTTATGATGGTAATAGAAACTTTTGCATGGTCGAGTTTTAGAATCTTAAAAAAAATACCAGTTTCAGATGCATTTGTACTAATTACTGTTTCTGCAGTTACTGTTTTCTTTGATTTGGCAATCGCAGTTTTTGTAGGAGTTATCATTTCCGCATTATCTTTTGCATGGACAAGTGCTAAGAAAATTAGAGCTAGAAAGCGTTTTAAAGAAGATGGAACAAAAATTTATGAAATTTGGGGGCCATTATTCTTTGGGAGTATTACCGATTTTAATGCAAAATTCGATGTTAAAAACGATCCAGATACGATAGAAATCGACTTTGTGGAAGCACGTGTTTCTGATCATTCTGCCATAGAAGCCATTTTTGGTTTGGTAGAAAAATACCAAGCTGCAGGAAAAAAAGTAACCCTAAAACATTTAAGTGAAGATTGTAAAGTTTTATTATACAAAGCTTCGCCAATTTTTGCAGACATAATTATTGAAGATATCGATGACCCAAGATATCATTTAGCAGCAAATCCAGAGAAATTTCCGAAACCTTTAGGAGATTATAAGTTTTAGGGCTTGTTATAATAAAAAATAATTTTTTGTATTCTTTTCCGTTAATTTCTCCAAACCATTTTTGTTTTTATTTAAATAGTTTCGTATATTCTTTGAATAGATAAATTTTCCCTCTTTTGGCTCCAGTTATTTCATTTAATATTTCTAGTTTTTCGAGTTCTTCAATCAACTTGTAAACGGAAGGTAACGATAAACCTGTCAATTCTTTAACTTTTTGGGCATTTATAATTGGTCGTTGGTAAAGATGGTTTAAAATCAATTGTGCATTATGCGATCGACTTCCTAATGTTTGTAGTTTAATTTCAACTTCTTTTTGTAGTTTTAAAATACTATCAAATGTATCTATTCCGTTTTTTGCTGTTTCTATTACTCCAACTAAAAAGAATTTGAACCATTGACTCAAATCATTTTTCTCTCTAACTTTTGTTAGATTATCATAATATAACATTCTGTTTCTTTCAAAAAAATCAGAGAGATAGAGAATAGGTTTTTTTAATATTCCTTTCTCAACTAAATACAACGTAATCATTAATCTACCTACTCTACCATTACCATCCAGAAAGGGGTGAATAGTTTCAAATTGATAATGTATCAATGCTATTTTAAGTAAATCAGGGAAAAATGATTCAATATTATGGGCGAAATTTTCTAAATCACCCATATACTCATTAACACTTGTGTGAGTTGGTGGAACAAATGTAGCATCATTGATACTTGCTCCTCCTATCCAATTTTGACTACTCCTAAACTCTCCAGGAAGTTTATGTTTTCCTCTTACTCCTTGTAGTAGTATTTTGTGGGTTTCCCTTATCAATCGAGAAGAAAAAGGTAGCTTTTCTAAATTTTTGATAGCAGAATTTAATGCTTCTATATAATTTTGTACTTCTTCCCAATCATCTCTTTTTTCATCATTTACATCTTCTTTATCTAATAAAGCATCTTCTATATTCGTTTTTGTCCCTTCAATTTTACTTGATTGAGTTGCTTCTTTTAAAACGTGCATACTGATAAATAAATCGATATTTGGAATGTATTCAGAATACATATCAAGTCTTCCAAGTTGTCTGTCTGCTTGACTTAAAAGAGTTAATACCTCCATATCGTCAATAGTCCATTGTTGATTTATTTTAGTAGGCTGAAAGCTTTTATGAGTTCCTTGGTTTATATAATTACCAGATTTGAATGTTTTCATTTTTTATTTAAGTATATACTTAAACAAAGATACCCCTTAATTAAGAATATCGCAAAAATATTAAATAAGAAAGGTTGTAAATTAAATATATGCTTAAATTCTTAATTATTGAAAGGTGCTATTTAATGTTACCCAACTGCTTTTATATCAAAACCACTTAATTTTGTCGATTTCAAAATTATCAATTCCACCTAAAATTTGTTTGTGAAAAGTTCCAATCGAGTTATTAATCGATTTATCAATTGGACGATTAATTTCAGTTTTAATCAATGTTTCTTCATCTAAATCATTGAATTTAGCATCAAACGTTAGCTTTATGGTGTCAATTTTATTTTTATAAAATTTCTTTTTGCTTACATTGGCTTTCGTTTTTAAATAAGAATTATGAAGATTTTCTATGCAAGATAAAAGATGTTCATCTGAAATATAACTTAAATATGTGTTTGTCATTTTTTCTTTTTCTTGAAGAGAACGAATTTAAATAATAATTTTTGTTTTGAAAAGTTTTAACTCTAAACCATCCCCAAATCTACCAAAGGCAAACTTCGAACGCGTTTTCCAGTCGCATTAAAAATGGCATTACAAATGGCTGGTGCCATTACAGGAACTCCAGGTTCGCCAACTCCAGTGGGTGGTTCGTGCATTTTGTCCATAATTTCGATGTGAATTTTTGGAGCATCTTTCATTCGTGTCATTTGGTAATCGAAGAAATTATTTTGCTCAACTGCTCCGTTTTTTGTAGAAATTTTCCCGAACAAAGCAATGGACATTCCAAAAATGGTTGCACCTTCTAATTGGTTTTTAATATTGTCTTTATTTAAAGCCAATCCACAATCTATAGTGGTCCAAACATTTTCTAATTTTACTTTTTCATCATTTACAGAAACTTCTACAATAGTGGCTACATAACTGTAAAAACTATAATGAATCGCAACTCCCAAACCGTGGTTTTTTGGCAATTCTTTTCCCCAATTTGCCATTGTAGCAGTCTTTTTTAAAACATCTTTTAAACGTTTGGAATTGAAAGGATAATTCGATTTTCCTTTGATTATTCTATCTTTTCCTAATAAATCTAAATGAAACTGAACAGGATCTTTTTTGGCTGCAAAAGCCAATTCATCTACAAAAGAATTAATTCCAAACCCACTATGAATATGAACCACAGAACGCAACCAACCAATTCTTAAATTTGCTTCGGCTTTTACGTTTTCTAGTCGAAAATTTTCTAAAGCATAAGGATTGTTGGTAAAACCCTGCCCGAGTTCAAAACCAGATGCATAATCAGACAAAGGTTTAAAAGAAGACACAATAGAAGGGAAGCCAACTCTTTGCAACCAACCAGTTATGTTTCCGTTTTTATCTAAACCACCTTTTAAATATTGCACACTTGTTGCGTGGTAAAAACTATGTTTTATATCGTCTTCACGAGTCCAAACGACTTGAACTGGCGCATTTATTTCTTTGGACAAAGCAACAGCTTCCACTACAAAGTCCGACTTTGATTTTCTCCCAAATCCGCCACCTAAAAAAGTAACATTCACAGTTATATTTTCAACAGGAATATTAAAAAAGTGAGCAAGTTCGCTTCTGGCCGTTTGCGGATCTTGCACTGGCGCCCAAACTTTAATTGTATCTTTTTGAAACCAAGCAGTCGCATTTGGCACTTCCATTGGAGCGTGCACTAAAAACGGAACATGATATGTAGCTTCCACAGTTTGTTCTGAATCTTTAAAAGCGGAATTTACATTTCCTCTACTTCCAGGAACTAATTTTCCTGTTTTTTTTATACGTTTTTTTAGTGTATTTGTAAATTCTTCAGAATTAAAAGTTTTATTTTCACCATAATTCCATTCGATGTCTAAATCTAATTTTCCTTGAAAAGCAGACCATGTATTGTTTGCAATTACAGCAACACCACCCAACATTCCAAAGAATTTGCCTGTTGGAGGAACCAATCTATCTAACGGAATTATTTTTTCTACACCCGCAACTTTTTCAGCCTTGGATTTATTAAAACTTTTTACGGTTCCAAACGTTACAGGACATCTTGCAACTGCAGCAAATTTTAGATTCGGAATGCGAACATCAATCCCATAAGTGGCGGTTCCATGCGTAAAATCTTTTAAATCGACACTTTTTAAGGTTTTTCCAATGAATTTAAAATCTTCAACTTTTTTAAGTTGTATGTTTTCTTCAGCAGGTATTTCAATTTTTGACGCTTCTTCCACCAAATCGCCAAAGAAAATTTTCTCGTGAGTATTGGTGTTTATTATATAGTGATTTTCGGCTTTACAAGCGCTTGCTACAATATTCCATTTTTTTGCAGCAGCAGAAATCAACATTAATTTTGCTGTTGCTCCCATTTTACGCATGGGTTCTAATTTTGTGCGCACACTTCTAGAACCATCTGTATTTTGATTTCCATATTTTTCGTGACCAATGGCCTGTTTTACAGAAATGTATTTCCAATCTGCTTCCATTTCATCTGCAATTGCAGAAGCCAAAGAAGTTCTAATTCCTTGGCCCATTTCTGATCGCGAAGCAATTAAAGTTACGTTTCCATTTTTCTCTAAATGAATGAATAAATTTGGTTCAAAAAAATCTTTATTTATTGTGGGTTTAAACTTTTTTTCAACTGTAGGAGTATTGCAACCTAAAATAATTCCACCAGTTGTTAAACCGAATAATTTTACAAAATCTCGTCTGTTTATTTGCTGAATTTTGCTCATATTTTTTCGTTTTTAAGTGCAACAGCTTTGTGAATTGCTTTTCTAATTCGCGAATACGTTCCGCATCTACAAATGTTAGAGCTCATGGCATTGTCAATATCTTCATCAGAAGGATTTTTAATTTTATCTAACAAAGAAGTGGCTGCAATTAATTGGCCTGATTGGCAATAACCACATTGGGGCACATTTCCATCGTTCCAAGCTTGTCTTAAAAACTCTAAGTTTTCGGAAGTTCCTTCAATCGTAAAAATTTCTTTTCCAATGGCAGCAGAAACTAGAGTTCCACAAGATTTTGTGAGATTTCCATCGATTAAAACCGAACACGCACCACATTGACTTACACCACAGCCAAATTTTGTTCCTGTTAAACCAATAAGATCTCTAATTGCCCAAAGCAAAGGCATATCTTCTTGTGCCTGAATAATATACGATTTTCCGTTGATTGATAAGTTTACATTCACTTGTAGAAATTTTAAAAACTACAAGTTACGAATAAAATGAACTAGAAGAAATCTTTTAACTTTTTTTAAATATTGATTTTATTACCACATTAAAATTTTAATTTCAGCTCGCTAAGAACTATGATTTTTTGAGAAACAGCTCATTTCTAAAACAAAATACAAACAGGTGTTGGGGCAAAAACTTCGTTTATAAAAGTTAGTTTTCCTGTGGCAGTATCTCTTTTAAAAGAGATGATGTTGTTGGTATCTTGATTTGCAACTACCAAAAACTTATTGTCTGGTGATAAAGAAAAGTTTCGAGGATTGTCTCCCAAAACATCTTTATAACCAACCGTTTTTAAATTTCCATTCTCTGGATTTACCTCAAAAATTGCGATTGAATTATGTCCGCGATTGGAAGCATAAACAAATTTTCCATCATCTGAAATATGAATGTCTGCAGCTTTGCTATTATCTGTAAAATTTTTTGGCAATGTAGAAACTGTATTCTCGATAAAGTAAGTACTGTCTTTTTCTTTTACCAACGAAATGGTGTTGTTTAATTCGTTTAAAACATATATCCATTTTTTATTTGGATGAAACGTTAAGTGTCTTGGTCCAGCTCCATCTGCCATTTTTAATTTTTTTTGTTTTGTAAAAACCAATTTGTTTTTAGTGGTATTAATTTTAGAAAACCACAATTCGTTGGTGCCTAAATCTACAGAAATTATTTCTTTTTTATTCGGATGAAACCAAGCCGAATGTGCATGTGGACTTTGCTGTCTTTTTGTTGTTCCTTTTCCAGAATGTTGTTGTACAAATAACAAAGGCATTAATTTCCCAGAATTATCTGCTTTTAACAAACCAACATTTCCACCAGAATAGTTCGCAGTAACCATATAATTATTAGTATTTACGGCAACAAAACAAGGGTTTGCACCACCAGTTTCGGCTTTACTTATAAATTCTAAAGTATCTTTTTCTATTTTAAAAGAACTAATAAAACCAGTTCCGTTAATATCTGTTTCTCCAACTGCAAAAAGTGTTTTGTTGTTTTTCGATTTTGCTAAAAAAGATGGGTTTACAGTTTCTGCCATCAAACCAATTTTCGATAATTTTCCTACAGAAGAAAGTGCATATTTGTAAATTCCTTTGCTGTCTTTTTTTGTGTAAGTTCCAACGTAGAAAGTCATGTTTTTGGGTTCGTTTTTGGGTTCGGTTTCTTTTTTAGAAGTTTTACATCCAAAAGAGATACATAAGGTAAGAAGTAGTAGTATTTTCTTCATAATTAATAAATTTTAAAAACAGGCAAAACTAAATGCGCAGGTTCGTAATAAGGTGAATTTTTATACACAAAATCTAATTGCATTCTTGGTTTTTTGCGAAAGCTTCATCATTTTTCATTTTCTCATCAAACGCATTTTTTATATCAGTATTTTCTGCTACTATTTTTTCAGCAATATCTTCAAAAACATAGGCAGAATAACCTTCTTTTTGTTGTAGGATAGTATCGAAAAAGTTCCAATTAAAAAACGAATCTGTAGCTTCGGCTTCTAACGTTTCTAACAAATAACGTACGCCATTTTGGTTGGTTGGAATGTACAAATCTCCTTTTCTAAACTGTATTTCTTTTGTAGATTTTTTTACAATTGTATTGTAGTGTAAATAATGACCTTCGTAAGCAGAGTTTCTTGTTTTATAATCTACAACATGATGTACTTCCACAGAAATTGTAGTATCTTTTTTAAACTGTGTATATTCAATATTATTTATTTCTAATCTTTCAATTACTTCGTGCCAACCTTGGGGTAAAATATAGGCTTTTGGGATAGTAATTTCTTTATCTGAAAGAAAATTATTGTAGTATTTTATTTCTTTTGTAAATGGTTTGTTGGTGTCGTAAAATAGCCGTTTTCCATTGGTTACTTTACTTTCAATTATAGTTGCTTCATAACCTTTAAATTGTAAAGTGGTTGGGTTTTCTTGATCTACTTTATAGGTAATTGGATATGTTTTTTTGCTAAGGATTTCTTCTAAAGCCTTGGTGCGTAGTTCTTTAATTTTTTGTGAATTTGCTTCGCCAAAATCTAGTGCAGAAAACAACAATTCATAGGTTTGTTCTACTCTAATTTTATAGGGTTTTAACATGTGTGTTTCTACCATGAAACCCAATGTGTGAAACAAAGTTGTGTAGCCAGTAGAATATCTTGGCGAATCGAAAAATTGAGAAAAACCAGCTTCTGGTGTGTTGCCCCAAACATTTACGTAAGGCGTAATTATAATGTTTTTTTCTTGTAAAGATGCTTCTATCTGAGGGCGCATTTCGTTCTCTAAAAATGCACCTAAATTGCCACCCAATTTATTGTGTTGCGTAAATAAATGTGTAATTGCGTATTGATAATTGGCACCATTACTTACGTGATTGTCTATAAAAATATCAGGATTTACCGCGTGAAAAATTTCAGCAAAAGCAGCTGCATTTTTAGTGTCTTGTTTGATGAAATCTCTATTCAAATCGAAATTTCTTGCATTTCCTCGAAAACCATATTCAACGGGGCCGTTTTGATTTGCTCTCGTGTGCGAATTTCTATTCAAAGCACCACCAATATTGTACACAGGAATTACAGCAAGTAAAGTATTTTTATATTTTTTCTTTAAAGAATCATTCTGAACAATGTCACGTAAAAGCATCATGGAAGCATCTATGCCATCTGATTCTCCTGGATGAATTCCGTTATTGATTAAAACGCTGGTTTTTTTAGAATTTGTAATTTCTTCGACATTATAAATGCTTTCTTGATTGTAAACCACCAAATGTAGTGGCTCGCCAGCATCTGTTTGCCCAAATGAAAAGAGAGAAATTTCGGAATATTCGTTTGCCAAATCTTCATAAAAAGAAATTACATCTTTGTATTCTGGCGTTTCTTTTCCTTCTGATTTTTCGAAAAGTGTTGTAAAATCAATTTCGCTTTTTGAAGCATTTTTACAAGAAAAAGCAAGCATTAAAATGGTTAAAAAGAACAGTTTTCTCATAAGACATTATTTTATACGAACTGGTTTTGGAACTAATTTTGTATAGTCTCCATGGTTTCGAATAACGTCTCTAACAATAGAAGACGAAATGTAAGAAGTGCTTGCAGCTGTTAATAAAAATACAGTTTCTATAGGGGCTAAGTCTCTGTTTGTGTGTGCGATAGCTTTTTCGAATTCGAAATCTGCTGGGTTTCTAAGTCCTCTTAAAATAAAATCGACATTATTTTTTAGACAGAAATCTACCGTTAAACCTTTGTAAGTAACTACTTTAATTTTTGGATTGTTTTTAAAACATTCTTCGATAAATTTTTTACGCTCTTCTAAAGTGAACATGTATTTTTTATCGGCATTTACACCAATGGCAATAATTAATTCGTCGAAAAGCTTAACGCCTCTTGAAATAATATCAAAATGACCTAATGTGATGGGGTCAAATGACCCTGGAAAAATTGCTCTTTTCATTTTTTTATATTTTAAACCATATTGCCAGAAAAAATCACGTATTTTTTTTAACAACTATTTTTTAATACTAATTTTCCAAAGCCAATTCAATGGCATTGTCGAACAATTGTTCTAAAGAAATGCCTGCTGCTTGTGCTTGCTGAGGTAAAATACTTTCTTCTGTTAAACCCGGTACTGTATTTATTTCTAAGAAATAAGGTTCGTTATTTACAAAAATATATTCTGCCCTCGAAAACCCCGACATATTTAAAACCTCATAAACTTTTTTGGCAACTTTTTCTACGTTGGCTTTTTCTTTAGAAGAAATTCTTGCAGGCGTTATTTCCTTAGATTTTCCTTCGTATTTTGCTTGATAATCGAAAAAATCGTTTTCAGAAACAATTTCTGTAATTGGTAAAACTTTTGTTTTTTTTGGTATTGAATAACACCAACCGAAACTTCTGTTCCGTTTAAAAAAGATTCGATTAAAATCTCAGAATCTTCGGCATACGCTTTTTCTATGGCTGGTAAAATTTCTTCTTTTTTGTAAACTTTCGAAATTCCGTAACTAGAACCTGCATTATTTGGTTTTATAAAACAGGGAAAACCTACTTTTTCTGTGATGGCGTTTTCATCAATTTTATCGCCTTTATTTAAGAAAATAGAAGTAGCCGTTTTAATGCCATATGCCTTTAAAACACTTAAAGTATCTCGTTTATTAAAGGTTAATGCCATTTGGTAAAATGGGGCAGAAGTGTGTTTTAAATTTAGCAAACTAAAATAGGCTAATAATTGCCCATTTTCTCCTGGAGCACCATGTATGGCGTTAAAAACACAATCGAACTTTATTTTATTTTCTTGTAAAATAAAAGAAAAATCGTTTTTATCGATCGGAAACTCCTTTTCGTTTTCATCTAAAGCAACCCATTTTTCTTTTAAAATATGTACTCTAAAAGAATTGTATTTTTCTTTATTTAGGTGCTTGTAAACAACATTTCCACTTTTTAGCGAAATGTTAACTTCGGAGGAATAGCCCCCCATTACAATGGCAATATTTTTCTTCATTTACGTTAAAATAATAAAACAAATTTATCAAAATATAAATAGAAACAGCAACGTTTACTTTTTATATCTTTGTAAGATTAAAAAAATCTAAAAATGAGTGTTTTTCAGTTTTTAAAAAGTAAATCTTTTTTCATTCAAATTGTAATTGCAGTTGTTGGTTTGTTACTGTTTGTTTTTATATTAAAATTTTGGTTGGGTGTTACCACAAATCACGATCAAAAAATACAAGTTCCAGATTTGCAAAAATTGTCTTTAGAAGATGTAGATAGAAAATTAAAGGAATTAAATTTAGATTTTAAGATTATCGATAGTGCGAGTTACAATCCAGATTATCCTAAAAAATCGGTCATCGAGCAAACGCCAAAAGCGGGAGATTTTGTAAAAGAAAAACGTAAAATTTATTTAACCTTAAACCCTTCTAAATATAGAGATGTTACTATTCCAGATTTAAACGGACGCACTAAAAGACAAGCCTCTTCTCAGTTAAGAGCAATGGGTTTAAACGTTGGAACGAACTTTACTTATGTAAATGATATTGGTAAAGATGTGGTTCGTGGTTTACGACACAATGGAAAAATATTAAATGAAGGCGATAAATTACCACTAAACTCTATTGTAGATTTGGTTTTGGGTGATGGAAATGGGAGATAAAAAAGTTTGCAGTGTTCTGTTGACTCGTTAATAGTAATAGTTTAAGAAAATTATTTTGCAGGAAGAACAAAGTCTCTATTTAGAGAAAGAAGAATTATACGAACATTATAAATTTGTTGCCAGTGAAGGGCAAGAACCTTTACGAGTAGATAAGTTTTTAATGAATTTTATTGAAAACGCTACCAGAAATAAGGTACAACAAGCTGCAAAAGCTGGAAACGTTTTAGTGAACAATGTTGCTGTAAAATCGAACCATAAAGTTAAGCCTAAAGATGTTGTTAGAGTTGTTTTGGCGTATCCACCAGCAGAAAATTTATTGGTTGCAGAAGACATTTCTTTAGATATTGTTTATGAAGATGATACTGTAATTGTTGTAAATAAACCTGCAGGAATGGTGGTACATCCAGGTCATGGAAACTATTCTGGAACTTTGGTAAATGCGTTAATTTATCATATAGAAAACTTACCTACGAATTCTAATGAAAGGCCAGGTTTGGTGCATAGAATCGATAAAGATACCAGTGGTTTATTGGTGGTTGCAAAAACAGAGTTTGCTATGGCACATTTATCGAAACAGTTTTTCGACAGAACTACAGAGCGCTTGTATTACGCTTTAGTTTGGGGCAATATTGCAGAAGATGAAGGTCGCATTGAAGGAAATATTGGGCGGAGTTTAAAAAATCGTTTACAAATGGATGTTTTTCCAAATGGCGATTTTGGTAAACATGCAGTTACTCATTTTAAAGTTTTAGAGAGATTAACGTACGTTACTTTGGTGCAATGCAAATTAGAAACGGGACGAACACACCAAATTAGAGCACATTTTAAACATATTGGGCATACATTATTTAACGACGAACGTTATGGTGGAGATGCCATTTTAAAAGGAACTACATTTACAAAATACAAACAATTTGTACATAATTGTTTTAAAGTATTGCCAAGGCAAGCTTTGCATGCAAAAACCTTAGGTTTTACACATCCAAAAACGGGAGAATTTATGCAGTTTAATTCCGAAATTCCTAAAGATATGATAGACTGCCTAGAGAAATGGAGAACCTATTCCGAGAATTCTAAAGAAGAGTTTGAGTAGAAGTAAGTAAGTTTATAATGATAAACAAATATACTTTTACAAATCTAAAAATGGCTATTTTTCTGTTTTTATTGCAAATTTTAGGTTTTTAACTTTTGTTTTTCTTTTCCATAATATTTTTTTCGCAACCAAAAAGAAACACGAACCAATAAAATTAATGCAGGAACTTCGACCAAAGGTCCCATAACACCTGCAAAAGCTTGTCCAGAATTTAGCCCAAAAACGGCAATAGCAACTGCAATGGCCAATTCAAAATTATTTCCAGCGGCTGTAAATGCTACTGAAGCTGTTTTGTCGTAAGTGGCTCCTGTAGCTTTGGTGAAGAAAAAACCTATGATAAACATTAGTGTAAAGTAAATTAGTAGAGGAACTGCAATTATTAAAACATCCATTGGAATTGCTACAATTAATTCTCCTTTTAACGAGAACATAACTACAATGGTAAATAAAAGTGCAATTAAAGTTATTGGAGAAATCGTTGGAATGAACTTCTTTGTGTACCATTCTTCTCCTTTCAATTTTACTAAAATCAATCGGCTTAAAATTCCCAATACAAACGGAATGCCTAAATAAATAGCGACACTTTCTGCAATTGTACCAATTGAAATGTCAACAATTGCTCCTCCAAATCCAAAATAAGGTGGAAGCACGGTTATAAAAATCCATGCATAAAAACTATATGCAAAAACTTGAAAAATACTGTTTAATGCAACTAAACCAGCACCATATTCGCTACTACCTTCTGCAAGGTCGTTCCAAACCAAAACCATTGCGATGCAACGAGCCAACCCAATTAATATAAGACCCACCATATATTCTGGGTAGTCGCGTAAAAATGTAATTGCCAAAAAAAACATGAGTACAGGACCAATAATCCAATTGAGAATAAGTGAAATAGAAAGTATTTTTGTGTTTTTAAAAACTTTAGGTAATAAGGCATAATTAACTTTTGCCAAAGGCGGATACATCATTAAAATTAAACCCATAGCAATAGGAATATTAGTAGTTCCACTGCTAAAAGAGTTTATTATATTAGGAAATGTGGGAATAAAATACCCAAGACTAACACCTAGAGCCATTGCTATAAATATCCAAAGTGTTAAATTTCTATCGAGAAAACTTAATTTTTTTGAAGCCATATTTTATGATTTAATTTGAGAAAAAATATGAAACATTTCAGTCGCTATTTGTACACTTCTTTCGTAGTATTTTTCTGCTTGTTGTGGTGTATTGTCAAATGCTTTTGGGTCTTCGAAAGTTATAGGAATACGTTTTTCTGCACCTGGTACAAATGGGCATGCCTCGTTTGCAGAATCACAAGTCATAATAGCAACAAATTTAGATCTAGGATTAAAAGCGTCATCTAATTTTTTTGAAAAACCGATAATTGGATGCTCGTTTTCTGCGTACTTAATGCTATAAACAGGATTCTCGTTTTTCGAAATTGTGTTTATTTGAAAACCTGAATTTTGCAAAGTTTCTGCAACCATTGGAAAAAGTGCTGTTTCTTCAGTACCGCCCGAATAACAAAACACATTTTTTATATTAAAATAGTTGGCCATTGTTTGTGCCCAAATTTGTGATAAATGACTTCTTCGCGAATTGTGTGTACAAATAAAATTGATACGAATTTCTTTGTTACTTAAAACTTTAGATTGTATAAAATCTATTAAAGGCTGTAAAGTTTCTTTACGCTCGCTAGAAATAGTTTGCGTATTTAATTTCTTAATAACTTGTTCTATTTCTAAAAATAAGTTAGTTTTAGTTGATGTCATTTTTTTATAAAATTATTTTTTTTAACAACAGTTTCCATCTGGTGTGCAACAAGATTCTTCTTGCAAAGTAGATAATTTAACTTTTGGTTTTTCTGCGGGAATTCCACAAGCGTCTAAAGCCAAACAAGCCGTAATTTTAGATGTTAATAAGAAATTTCTTCCATCAAAATCCAATCCATATTTTCCAATGGTTTCTTTTCCTTGATATTCCACTTCAATTTCTAAATCATCTATTTGTAATGTTTTTTCAGAAAGTTCGATAATACTTATTAATTTTTCCGGGTGCAATCGATGGTTGTAGTCATTCGCACTCCAAAGTTGAAAGTTTACGACTTCTTCTTTACGTTCTGTTCCGCCACAATCGATAAAATGTTTGGTAATTTTACCTATTTCTGTAACGTGAAAATGACTGGGTACGAAGCTGCCATTTGGCAATTGAAAAGCTATCGTTTCCAATTCTTTTAATACTGATTTTACTTGTGATAATTTCATAACTATATTTGTTTATTGCGATTTTACGATTAATTGTTTCAAATTTTTTTAACAACAACTAGGGTTTTCAGTTACATCTTGATTTAAAAATTGGGTCATAACAGTTTTCATTGCGGTCCAATTTTCTTTATGGATACAGTAGCAAACACGAGTACCTTCTACGTTTCCTTTTATTAAACCTAAATGTTTTAATTCTTTTAAGTGTTGTGATATGGTGGGTTGTGCCAAGCCTATTTCATTTACCAAATCGCCACAAACACAAGAATTAATTTTAAATAAATGCTGTAAAATAGCCACTCTTGCAGGATGCCCAAATACTTTCGCAAAAAGAGAAATTTCGTTTTGTTGGTCGGTAAACATTTCGGTTTTTGCTAATCCCATTTTAAATATATATTTATTGCAATATTACGATTAATATTTTAAAAAGGATTCTTTTTTGTTGATTTTTTAAAGAAAAGGAGCTGAAAAAAAATAACTTTTTTACTAGATGAAATCTTTTTTCATTTTTTCATTTAACTCATCAAAGTCTTTATAAAGTACAAATTCGCCATCTTTTATATACGAGATTTCGCCAGTTTCTTCGGAAACTAATACACAAACAGCATCTGTTTTTTCTGAAACTCCAATAGCTGCTCTGTGTCTTAAACCAAATCTTGCAGGAATTTTTGTACTATCAGAAATTGGTAAAACAACTCTTGTGGCCACAATATAATTGTCTCTAATAATTAAAGCACCATCGTGTAAAGGACTGTTTTTATAAAAAACACTTTGCAAAATAGCTTCGTTAACCTGAGCATTCATGGTATCGCCAGTATTAATTAAAAAGTCTAAAGCATTTGTTCTTTCGATAACTATTAAAGCCCCCGTTTTTGTTTTCGACATTTTTTTGCACGCTTCTAAAATAACATCGGTATCGATTTCCGAACTAATTTCTGTTTGTAAAAATTTTAATTGTTTTAAAAAACTTCGCTTATTGGTAAAATTGGTAGTGCCAATCATTAATAAGAATTTTCGTATTTCTTGCTGAAAAACAATAATTAGTGCAATAACTCCACCAGAAAGTAAATAGCCTAAAATACCACTTAACATTTCCATTTTTAGCGCCTGTGTAATTTTCCAGATTAAGAAAATAAACGCAATTCCAATAACAATGTTTATAGCGACAGTTCCTTTTAAAAGTTTGTAAATATAATAGAGTAGTGTTGCTACCAACAAAATGTCTAATACATCTAACAAAGAAAATTCAATAAAATCGAACATAAAAACAAACTGATTTTAGGCTAAAATACTAATAAATATTTGGAGAACAATATCAATTATTTATTTCTGCATCAGATAATAATAAAGGGTATTTTTTTCGAATCAATTTTATTTTATCTTGAATGTTTTTATCGCTATTATTCGATTTTTGAAAATCTTCTAACAAGCTCTCGTAATTTCGATTGTAGAGTTTTACAGACAATTTATTTCTTAAATGTGTGTAAGCCGAATTTAAAATATCTAGGGCAGCAATGTAAGTTGCGTAGTTTGCTATTCTGTCTGTTTTTATAGAAATAATTGCTTTTGTTGGATGATCTGAAGAGGTTTTTAATTGATCACCTTCACACCAATCGCAAGCTTTTTGGTTACTGTCTAAGCCACCACCATTATCTATAAAATCAATGGCAATTTGTTTCAATTCACTCAATGGAATTGTTCTTCCATCTGCAAAAATTTCGTTTTTTTTGTTAATGTTTACTTCTAAAATATTTCTTTCATTTACAAGAATGTCTGAAGGAATTTCTTCTTTTGGAGGAATTTTTCTTGCAATTCCTGCATCTATGTTCATGGTTGTGGTAACCAAGAAAAAGATTAATAATAAAAATGCGATGTCTGCCATAGAACCCGCATTAATTTCTGGAGATTGTTTTCTACTCATACGATTTGTTTTTAAAAGTTAATAATTTAGATTTTAAATGTCTCTTCGAGCGCAGTCGAGAAGTCATTTATTATTAAAGTTTAACTAAGTAGATTTTTGGCGTTAACATTTATTTAACAAAAAAGATGCCAAAAAAAATATAATTGAAAGATCCTTCAGGTTTTTAAAAACCTGAAGGGTTTCCAAAGCTATAAATTGTTTTAAAAAATAGAGAGAAATTGGCAGAAGTAACTCTTTCGTCAAGCTCAAGATGAAATCTGTTCCGCAATTTTTACAGCCTCAACAGCTTCTTTTACATCGTGTACACGTAAAATATTTGCGCCGTTTAAAAGTGCAATTGTGTTTGCAGAAGTAGTTGCATTTAGGGCTTCTTGTGCAGAAATATCTAATGTTTTATACAACATCGATTTACGTGAAATTCCGGCTAAAATTGGTGCATCTAAACTTTTAAAAAGCTGTAAATTCTTTAAAATTTCGAAATTATGAGCCACAGTTTTTCCAAAACCAAAACCAACATCTATTATAATATCGTTTAGTTTTAATTGGTGTAACTTATAGATTTGCTCTGCAAAAAAAGAAATGATTTCTTGGATTACATCTTTATAAACTGGGTTTTGTTGCATGTTTTGAGGCGTGCCCAACATGTGCATTAAAATATAAGGAACTTGCAATTTGGCAACGGTTTTAAACATATTGGCATCCATCTTTCCACCAGAAATATCGTTGATAATTGCTGCGCCATTTTCTACACATTCTTTGGCAATGTTGCTCCTAAAAGTATCTACAGAAATAACAATTTCAGGAAAATTTTTTACCAATAAATTAATAACAGGTAAAATTCTTCGCAGTTCTTCTTCTTCAGAAATATGCGTGGCTCCAGGTCTAGAAGAATACGCGCCAACATCTATAAAAGTGGCACCTTCTAAAAGCATTTTTTCTGTCTGCTTTAAAATTTCTGCTTTGTTTTTATATTTTCCACCATCAAAAAAAGAATCTGGTGTAATATTTAAAATTCCCATCACTTTTGGTGATGATACATCTATTAAAGTTCCCTTACAATTTATGGTCATTACTTTACAACTTTATTAATTATAGGTGTAATTTCTGGTGCTTTGTAATTGTCCATTTTTTCCATTAATTCAATCACAGAGTTACCAACTATTAGCATATTTCTATTGGCTTGTTTTAAATAGCCTTCTTCTACCATTTTGTCTAATTGCAACAAAATAGCATCAAAAAAACCATTAACATTTAGCAATCCAACTGGTTTTTGTTCAATTTGCAATTGGTTTAAAGTTAAGGCTTCGAAAAGTTCGTCTAAGGTTCCAAAACCTCCAGGAAGTGTAATATAACCATCTACCAATTTGCTCATAATTACTTTGCGTTCGCTCATGGTTTTGCAAACGGTCATGTTTTTTACACCCACATGAATTACTTCTTCTTTGTATAATAAATTAGGTATTACACCAATTACTTCTCCTTTTTTTGCTAAAATTGTATCTGCTAAAACGCCCATCATTCCTACTTTTCCTCCTCCAAAAACCATACTGATATTATTGTCGGCAAAATAGTTTCCTAATTCAATAGCACTTTTTTTATAAATAGGATTAAAACCTAAACTAGATCCACAAAAAACAACAATTTTATTCAATTTATAATTTTAAAATTCTTTTGTAAAAATAAATGAAAAGCCTATAGGATTTAGTATTTTTGAACAAATACTTTTTAACAAGAGAAAATGCAAGATACTTCAAAACAATACGATGCAGTTATAGAGGAATGTAGAAGTTTGTTTATTAAAAAAATGGTCGATTATGGAGCTGCATGGCGAATTTTACGTTTGCCTTCTTTAACAGATCAAATTTTTATTAAGGCACAAAGAATTCGTCAATTACAAGAAAATGAGGTGCGTAAAGTAGATGAAGGTGAGAGAGCTGAATTTATTGGAATTATTAATTATTCGATAATGGCATTAATTCAGTTAGAGAATGGTGTTGTGGAAAATCCGGATTTAAATACAGAAGAAGCCACTGTTCTGTATGATAAACATAGCAAAATCACCAAAGATTTAATGCTGAATAAAAACCATGATTATGGCGAAGCTTGGCGAGAAATGCGTGTTTCGAGTTTAACGGATTTAATTTTGCAGAAATTATTAAGAGTAAAACAAATTGAAGATAACAAAGGAAAAACCTTAGTTTCTGAAGGCATTGATGCGAATTATCAAGACATGATTAACTATGCTGTTTTTGCGATGATTCATTTGGGTGCTTAAATTAAGTATAATAAAATTTTGATTATGAAAGTAGTAGTTCAAATTTCAAGAATAATAGTAGGCGCCTTATTTATATTTTCAGGCTTTGTAAAATTGGTAGATCCTATTGGTTCGCAATACAAGTTTCAAGAGTACTTTTCTGCCAGTGTTTTAAATATGGAATTTTTAATTCCTTATGCGTTGCCATTTGCAGTGTTGCTAATTGTTGCAGAAATTCTTTTAGGAGTGATGGTTTTAATTGGCTACAAACCCAAATTTACAGTGTGGAGTTTGCTAATTTTGACTTTAATTTTCTTGTTTTTAACCTGGTATTCGGCTTTTTATAATAAGGTAACCGATTGTGGCTGTTTTGGAGACGCTATAAAATTAACACCTTGGGAAACCTTTTATAAGAACGTAATTTTAATCGTTTTAATTCTTTTATTGTTGATAAGAGTTGAGTACATCAAACCCATTTTTAAAGGTAAAATTCCAAAAATAATTACATTTTTATCTTTAGGAATTTTCTTATTTATTGTGCAGCATGTATTAACACATTTGCCAATTATCGATTTTAGAGCCTATGCTATTGGTAAAAACTTACAGGAAGGAATGAAATATCCAGAAGATGGAAGCATTCCTCCAGTACACGATTTTATGCTAGAAGACGAACAACAAGATTTAGCACCTGCTTTATTAGAAAAAGAAAAAGTAATGTTAATCGCTGTTTATAATTTAGACAAAGCAGATAAAAACGGATTTCCAGCAATTAAAGAATTGGCAGATAAAGCAATTAAAAAAGGATATACTGTGTACGGAGCATCTGCTTCTTTTACAGACGATTTACTATTGGTACAAAAAGAATACGATTTGCCTTTTGAATTTTTGTTTTGTGACGAAACTACTTTAAAAACAATGATTCGTGCAAATCCTGGAGTTGTAATTTTAAACAAAGGAACGGTTACCCAAAAGAAAAATTGGGTAGATGCAGATGAAATAGAACTTAAATGAAACAATTAATTCTTGTTTTTGTTGGTGGAGGTTTTGGCAGTGTTTTGCGTTATTTAATTGGTAAATTTTTAAATGATGCAGAAACAGGAATTCCTTATGGAACTTTTATAGCCAATATTTTAGGAAGTTTATTAATTGGGTTTATTTTAGGCTATGCAGTAAAAAACGAAGCACTTTCTCAAAACCATACTTTATTATTAGCAACTGGTTTTTGTGGCGGTTTTACAACGTTTTCTACATTTGCTTACGAAAACCATGTATTTTTAAAATCTGGAGATTTTACCAGTTTTGCATTTTATACCATTGCAAGTTTTGTAGTTGGCTTTTTAGCTGTTTTTGCAGGAATGTATTTGGTAAAGTTTATTTAATTTCACAAATGTTTGTTCGAGCGCAGTCGAAAATCAATCAATAACAATCTTACTTATGAACGAATTTGTAACCTACAAATCAGAAGAAAATTACGCAATAATAACCATTAACAATGGAAAAGCAAATGCAATTTCCCATGAAGTGGTAGAGGGTTTAAACGAAAGTTTAAACAAAGCTGAAAAAGAAAACAAAGTAGTAATTTTAACAGGTAAAAATGGAATATTTTCTGCGGGTTTCGATTTAAAAGTGATGACAAAATCGCCTGAATCTGCCAAAGAATTGGTTACAAAAGGTTCTAAATTATCGCTAAAAATGTTGTCTTTTCCACAGCCTATAATAGTAGCTTGTTCTGGCCATGCCATTGCCAAAGGTGCGTTTTTATTGCTTTCTTGCGATTATAGAATTGGGGTAGAAGGCGATTTTAAAATTGGTTTAAACGAAGTAATGATTGGTATGACCATGCACAATGCAGGAATTGCCATTGCAAAAGCACGTTTGTCTAAAGTATATTTGAATAGAAGTGTAAACAACGCAGAAATTTACAACCCAAAACAAGCCATTGATGCTGGCTTTTTAGATTTGTTGGTTCCAGAAAATCATTTATTGCCAACTGCAGTTAAAGTTGCTGGTATGTTTTCTAAACTCAATAAAAAAGCGCATGCCGAAACCAAACTAAAAGTTAGAAAGCAACATTTAGCGAATTTAGAAAAAGCCATCGAACAGGATTTGGCAGGAGATATTTCTATAAATTCTTAATATATAGAGTTTAATTACTAAACGAAAGATATCAAATTAAGTTATGGTCTTTTAATTGCTTGTCATTTCGAACGCAATGTAATAAAGTTGAGAAATCTTTTTACCTAACCTTGTTTGAGATTTCTCCATAAAGTCGAAATGACATTTAGAATTTAACTTTAGGATAAATAAAAAAGCCACCCAACAAGTTTAGCTCTTATTAAAACGACATCCTTTTTTACTGTCAGTTCGAGTGGTTTTTCGAACGCAATGTAATAAAGTTGATAAATCTTTTTACCTAACCTTTGAGATTTCTCCATAAAGTCGAAATGACATTTAGAATTTAACTTTAGGATAAATAAAAAAACCACCCAAAAAGCCTAGCTCTTATTAAAACGACATCCTTTTTTACTGTCAGTTCGAGTGGTTTTTCGAACGCAATGTAATAAAGGTGATAAATCTTTTTACCTAACCTTTTTTGAGATTTCTCCATAAAGTCGAAATGACATTTAGAATTTAACTTTAGGATAAATAAAAAAGCCACCCAAAAAGCCTAGCTCTTATTAAAACGACATGCTTTTTTACTGTCAGTTCGAGTGATTTTTCTGACGTAGGAAGAAAAATTGTATCGAGAACAAAAGTAAAAAAAGATAGTTTTTCGACTTCCCTTAAGATAATTTCCAAACTAGAAATAGCTTCAAAAAAGCGAATGCTTCTTAAAAATTTTAATTCCTGCTTTTATTTTAATATCTAAATGATTTTTTCTTGGTGTTAGAGGGCAAGAATATTTATCGTTATAAGCACAATAAGGGTTGTAAGTGTTATTAAAATTTAATACAACCGTATTTTCTGCTGAAATATCTGTAGTCATAACATCCATATAACGTCCACCTCCATAAGATTCGTCGCCAGAAGTATTGTCTGTAAAAGGTAAAAATAAGTAATTTTTGTATTTTTCATCAAGAGTATCTTCTTGACTTTGATAAATGGTTAACTCTAAATCTTTACCTTTTAAAGTAAAGTTTAGTTTCCCATATTCTTTGTACAAAGGTTTTCTATCTGTAGTGGTTGCCATCTCGAAAACGGGTGCATTTTCTGTGCGAGTTAATTTTGCAGTTACAATGTAGGTAGAATCGACAGGAAAAAACTCTAAACCTTTAAACTTCTTTAAATCGTTCTTTTTTAAAGGAGATTTGGATGCATCTTTATAATTTGCGTTCAGTTTTTTTTGGTATGCTGTTTCTCCAGGAATTGGTCTTTTATCTTGTGAGTTGCAAGAAATAATAAAAAGTAAAGAAAAAAGAATGATGTATTTTTGCATTGAAATTGTGTATTAATTTTGATTAAATTTAGGGGTATTGTAATTTTTAATTAGTTTTGAAGACAAGTTTTCGAACTGGTTGGTTTCCGATAATTCTTTAATTTTGTTTGGGTCGAAACGACCTTTTAAATAAAAAACAGAAGTGTTTTTTATTGTAGAATTAAAAATAATCGCCTGTGTAACTACGTCTCCAACTTCTTTTACAGAAACAATTTTTGTTTTTTCTACAGTATTGCTTCGTAAAATATCTGTAAAATTATTGCCAGTCACTAAATTTATATCATTAATTAATTGTGCTTTTTTTGTAGCAGAAATTTTATCAAAGGTGATGAATTTAAAATCTTGAACATTCCCAAAAACATCGTTTATTTCTGGTGAAATGTTTTTTACCAAAGACATCATAAAATTTGGAACTTGAAAAGCGGTTGCTCCTAAGTCGTTTTTATGATTATTAAAAAAACTTTTGAAAGATTTTCCACTTCCACAAGAAACTAAAAAAATAAAAAGACAAATTATAACGATATTTTTTTTCATAAACGACGATTATTAAAATTCAAAAATACAACTTTCAATTATTTTATGTAAATTTGGCAACTAAATAAGAAGTTAAAAAATGAAGATTGTTATTACATATATTACCAATCAGTCGTATTTATTACGAAAAAATCGGTCTGTATATATGTTTTGATGATATCCATATAAAATCTAACAGTTATAAAAAGTCCGACTTTACAGTCGGGCTTTTTATTTTTACACAATTCTGAATTTTGATTCAGTATTGTACCATTTCTTGTTTGAAATTAACGTAAGAAAATGATAAATGGTATTAAAATCAATCAACATGCATACTTTATTCAAAAATTATATCAACACTTTTAAAGGTCTCTCTGCAGAAGTTTGGTGGTTATCGCTCATAACGCTAATCAATAGAGCAGGTACAATGGTGATTCCGTTTTTGTCTTTATATCTTACAAAAAACCTTCATTTTTCACTTTCAGATGTGGGTTGGATTATGTCTTTTTTTGGCATTGGTTCTTTGGTGGGAACATGGTTAGGAGGAAAATTAACAGACAAAATAGGGTACTATAAAGTAATGCTATTTAGCTTGTTTTTTACAGGGGTTTTCTTTGTTTTATTGCAATATGCAACTACTTTTAATGAATTTTGCGTTGGTATTTTTACAGTAATGTTGGTTGCAGATGCTTTTAGACCTGCCTTGTTTGTCGCTTTAAATGCATACAGCAAACCAGAAAATAAAACACGTTCTGTAACTTTAATTCGATTGGCAATTAATTTAGGTTTTTCTGCAGGGCCAGCAATTGGCGGAATTATAATTGTAAATATTGGATACCAAGGTTTGTTTTGGGTAGATGGTATTACGTGTGTATTGGCGGCTTTTTTATTGTTAAATGTTTTGCATCCAAAAAAAGCAAGAGTTCTCGATGAAGTGAAAGTAAAAAATCCAGTTTCAGCATATAAAGACAAGGCTTTTTGGGTATTTTTTATAGCGATGTTTATATTCGGGTTTACTTTTTTACAATACTTCTCTACAATGCCTTTGTATTACAAAGACGTAAGAATGTTATCGGAATTAGACATTGGTTTGCTAATGGGCTTCAATGGGTTTTTTATATTTGTTTTCGAAATGCCACTGATTAAATGGCTAGAAAACCCTAAAAACTCGAAAATTAAATTGGTGGCAATTGGTTTGTTTTTAGTTGCCACTAGTTTTGCCATTTTAAATGCAACATCTTGGTTTGGAATTTTAATGGTAGGTATGTTGCTAATGACCATAGGAGAAATGATTGCTTTTCCGTTTTCAAACGCTTTTGCAGTAGAAAGAGCAAAGAAAGGAAACCAAGGAGAGTACATGGCTTTGTATGCGATTGCATTTTCGTTATCGCATATTTTTAGTCATAATTCAGGCATGCAAATGGTAGATAAATTTGGTTTTGAAACAACTTTAAATGTGTTTACAATTTTTGCTTTGGTAGGTGTTTTTATTTTGTGGGTTTTGATAAAAATTTTAAGAAAAGAAAAAGAAACTCAATCGAAATAAGCAATGTTTTTTCGAACATAATTAAGTGTAAGTTGCATGATATCATCTTCATATTTTTCGAATTGAAGGTCTAATTCGTCCCACAAATCGATATTCGATTCTTTTTGCATTAATAATGTTTGACGGACTTTTAAATTTTTTGGAACAGGAACTTCAGGAAATAAAAAAATGGCTTTGGTTAGAATATCCACAGTTTTTTCTGCTTTTATAGCTAAATAAGCATGAAAAATTTCGTGTGTAAATTGTCCAGAAGAATTAAAAAAGAACTGGATAAAACCACCTTCAGTAACATTTTGCTCTAAAATATCGATATAAATAAAGTTTTTTTCGAATTCGTTTAAATTTTCGAAATGATCTTTTTTAGGAATTTTTTTACCAATAATTTCTCCAATTCTGGTAATTTTTTCAGCATCGTCATTAAGTAATAAAGCAATTTCTGTAGATGTCATTTTTTACTTAAATTTCTTTACTCGTTTTAAATTCATTGCTTTTATCATCCAATTTGGCAATGGTTTTTTAGGATTTCTATTCTTCAAATTAATATTAATTCCTAATTTTTTAATCAACGGAACTTTGTGGGTTTCTATAAATTCGATTAAGGTTCCATCACAATCTTCTATATACCCCCAATGTCCATTTGCATCCCCCATATCAAAAGATTCCGAACTAATTACTTGAAAAGGAAAGCCCATTTCTTTACATTCTTCGCATAATTTTTTCATATTTCGAATGTCGAAACACAAATGAATATAGCCTAAATCTCCCCAATATCTATCTTCGAAAATCACATTTGGTTTGGTGTCAATTGCTTCAATCAATTCAATTTCGCTTTCTCCGAAAAGATTACAAAAACCACCCACTCGTTTTTTTGAGTGTGTTAATAATATGCGTCTAAATTTTTTATTTCCATTTTTAAAAGATGCCAAATCTTCAAAAACACCAGTTTTATCATACACAACTTTGTCGTATCCTAAAATGCCAGAATACAAAGACAATGCATTTGCAATGTTAGAAACGCCAATTACAGCACCAAAAATTCCGCCAACATCAAACTTGTTATTTGCATACCAAGAATTAAATTCTTTAATTTTTAAAATATTCTGATAAGGATCTTTAACGTAAAAACTTTTAGAACCATTTGGCTCTGTACAAATTTCTGAAATGATATTTTCGTTTAATGTTTGTAAGCGATTAAAAGTAGCCGTAATATTTTTTGTCTTAATACAAGGAAAATGAATCCCTAAATCGCCAAGTTGAAATTCTTTTTTGGGTGCAGAAGGTTCTCTGTCTAAATATTGCCAAATTTCGTAACCACCACCACCTTGCATATTTAAGCCTAATAAAGCTCTTTTGTTTCTCGGTTTTCCGCCCATATATTTTGCCATATAGGTGGCTTCGTTATAATCATCAAAAATAAGTGCGTCTGCACCTAATCTTGTAGCATACCATTTAAAAGCTTGGTCTGCATTTTTTACACCAATTCCTATTTGCTGAATCCCGTAAATTAATTTTTCTGTCATTTATAAATACGCTAATTTTTATTTTTTAGTTCTCTTTTTCTCATGGGCATTCCGTCTATGATGGCAAATAATTTATCAGGTTTTAAAACTGAATTTTGTTGCAATTTAATACCTCCATCCAAACCAATCAAAAGCACTTTAAAACGCCTTACATTATGTACGTATTTTTTATACAAAGAGTTTGATTTTTTCCAGTTTTTTTCAAAATTAAAATTGTAAGTATCTTTAGTAAAACGATAAATAAGTAGTTTTCTTTCTAAAAGTTCTTTTGGGTGTTTTTTTAATATTAAAGTTTGGTTTTTAAAATCGGAACTATTAATATCATCAGCATAAACCAAAAGAAGTCTGTTTTTCCATTGGTGTTTTTTTATACTTTGACTAAAAGAAATCGAAGAGATTGATAAAAAAAGAATAGTGATAATTTTCATAATAAAGAAAAGCCTCGTTAGCGAATTAACGAGACTTTTATAGGGTTTTCCTGTTATTCAACAGATTTTTTAAAAACATCTTTTCCTCCAACAATAGGAATGGTAATTTTAGTGCCAGATAAATCTACAGTTAACTCGGTTCCGGGTTTTGGCAATATCGTATATTCAGCATCGCTAGAGAAAATCATCAAACCTATTTGTTGTCCTTTTTTAATAATTTGATCATCTGGTTGTAAGTCGAAAGTCATTTCGTAAAATTTAGCAGGTTTTAATGGCTTACTGCTTGTTAGAGACTTATAGTTTTGTAAATCTGCCCAACCACGTGTAATAATGTTATCTGTAATTTTGGTTCTTCTTCCTGAATTCCAAGGCAAAGAAACTAAGTAAACAGATAAGTTTACAGCTTCTTTAGAACTTGCAGCTTTAATAGTTATGGATGGCAAACCAGAAATATGCACATCTTCTTTTAAAATTGGAGTTACATATAATAAACGATGGTTTGTATAGTCTGCTTTTGCTAAAGATTCTGCTGAAAAAGAATAGTTATCTACCAAAGTTTCTTTTTCTTTTTTTGAAGATTTTGTTAATGATAAACTTCCAGCTTTTGGAGCGCCTGCATTTAAATAAAAAGTAACATTTTCTGCTTTTGGGTTTGGATATTCAGGGTAAGCAGTTGGTTCGTTTTGGTTATCGTTTTCTCGAACAATCCATGCTTTTGCATCATTTTCTACACCATTGTCTATACCATGTAAATAATGTGTAAACCAACGATTCATCATTTTTATTGGTGGTGGCCCTCCATGGCCATTTTGATGATAGTAAATTTGAGTTGGCAAACCCATTTCAGATGCTTTTTTATAGATTCTATAACTATGTTCTGGCATTACATTCCAATCGTTAAAACCATGAGACATTAACAATGCAGCTTTCATTGGTTTCATATCGTTGATGTAATCTCTTTCTGCCCAAAAATCGTTATAATCACCAGTTTCTCTATCCATTCCATTCGCCATTTCTGTATCTCGAACAATTTTGTTATTTCTGGCTCTGTTTTCTTCTTTTCCACTGTGAATAAAATCATACAAAACATCGATATCTTCTCCTAGATATCCTCCAGGAGAACGCACCAAACCATTTGAGCGATAATAATGATAATAAGAGGTATTAGGCGCAACAGGAATTATTGCTTCCAAACCATCAACACCTGTGGTAGCTGCTGCTAAGGGAATTGTCCCATTGTAAGAAGTTCCAGTCATACCCACTTTTCCTGTAGTCCAATAAGCTTTTACTTCTTCATTTCCTTCTCTTTCTTTAAAACCTTTTGCGCGTCCATTTAACCAATCGATTACAGCTTTTGGCGCTAAAGATTCGTTGTCTCCACCAACAGTTGGTGTTCCATCAGACAAACCAGTTCCAGGAGAAGAAGAGTGTACTACAATGTAGCCTCTAGGCACCCAAGTTTTAATTTGAGAATTCGAAATAATGGGTCTTTTTCCCCTTCTGATAACATTTGGATGAACAGGATTTGGCACTTTTTCTCCCAATTCATGTTTTACATTCCAAAACAATTCTCTTCCACCAGAAGCAACTCCAGAATAATAAGGACTTGATTCATAAATTACAGGTAGTTTTAACCCTTCTGTTTCAGTTTGTGCAGGTCTTGTTACATCTACATGCATTCTGTCTAATTTTCCATCTCCATCAGAATCGAAAGTAGTTTCTACCCATAAATCATGGCGAATCCATTTGCTTGGGTCGTTAAATGCCTCTACTATTTGTGCTTCTCCATCTTTAAAAACAGGAACAGCTTTTTCTTGTGCTTGAATTTGGGAAATAAAAGCAATGAATAAAATTAGAATTGTTTTTTTCATTTCTTCTTGTTTTTTTATTTTAATACAGAAAACTCAATAGATGAATCTGTAAAAACGGTGTGTGTTTGGGTTTTAAAATCTTTTTCGTTGGCTTTGTAAATATTATCTACATATGTTTGCGGATTTAAATCTATTAACGGAAACCAAGTACTTTGTACTTGAACTTGTAGTTTATGACCTTTTTTAAAGGTATGAAAAACGTCTTGTAATTTGATATTTACGTCTGTCTTTTTATTAGGAACAAAAGGTTCTGGGTTTTCAAAACTATTTCTAAAACGACCGCGTAAAACTTCGCTTCTAACCATTAAATGATAATTGCTCATTTTTAAATGATCTTGTAGTTTGTTGTTTTTTGCATCATCTTTTAAATCTGTTGGATGTACATCAACAATCTTTACAATCCAATCTGCAGCAGTTCCTGTAGTCGCTACTTTTAATTTTGCTAAAATATCGCCCGCTAAAGTGTAATCTTCCGTTAAAACATCAGTTTCAAAAACCAAAACATCGGGTCTTCTTGCGGCAAAACGTTGGTCGTCTGTCATGTATTTTCTTGGTGTAAAAACCGTTTTTATATCTTCGGAATAGGGTACAGGACGTTTAATATCACTAATAAAATTAATTTTTTCTGTTGATTTTTTTGTTGAAGTCAATTTTTGATTTTCAGACAAGAACCAATCTTCCCTTACCACATTTTTAGGAGGCCACGCATCATAAGATTGCCATTCTTTTTTACCAGAATCGAAAACATAAGCTTCAGGCAAACCAGAATTTTTATCGCCATTTTCTTTTAAGAAATGATTAAAAAACTTCGTTTCGATTTCTTTTTGAAATTTTAAAGAGATAGAATCGCCAAAATAATAATTGCCTACATAATTTTTTACGCCAGAACTTGCCCATTTTCCATGATCCCAAGGACCAAAAACCAACGTGTTGTAATTGTCTTTTCCGTGTTTTTCGATTCCTTTATAAGTTTCTAAAGGTCCGTATAAATCTTCAGCATCAAACCAACCCCCAACAATCATAGTTGCTACAGAAGAAGGTACTTTATTTAAATGCTGTATAATTCCTTTGCTTTGCCAAACAGAATCGTAATTGGGGTGTTCTGTAATTTCTTTCCAGAAAAAGTCGTCTATTATTTCTTTTTTAGAAGTATTTGCAACATCTAATTTGTCATATTTAAAATATTCGTTTAAGTTTTTTAAAGGACCTTTGTCCAAGAAAAATTGATATTGATCTTGCGAATTCATTTTTGGAAAAGAATACCAAGCGCTATCTGTAGGCGTGTCTTTGTAAGTTCCAAAAAGTGAAATCGCTCTAAAATAACTCAATAAAAATGCGCCATTATGATGAAAATCATCAAAGAAAAAATCGCCAATACATGCCTGAGGAGAAGCGGCTTTTAAAGCAGGGTGCGCATCTATGGTAGAAACGGTTGCATAATGTCCAGGATAAGAAATTCCCCAAGTTCCGACATTTCCGTTGTTGTTTTCTACGTTTTTTATCAGCCAATCAATGGTGTCGTATGTATCTGAAACTTCATCAGATTCATTTTCTTTTTTGTTGGGAATGTACGCACGCATGTTGTCGTAAATACCTTCACTCATCCAGCGTCCACGCACATCTTGGTACACAATAATGTTGCCTTCTTTCATTAAATGCACATTTGGTCCAATTTTAGTTTTCATATTTCCTTCTCCATAAGGCGCAGAACTGTAAGGTGTTCTTTGCATTAAAATAGGATATTTTTTAGAAGTATCTTTTGGAGAATAAATGGTTGTGTGAAGTTTGGTTCCATCACGCATTTCTATGTCCACCTCTTTTTTGGTATAATTATCTGCGACATACGTAATTTTTTTCGGTGTTTCTTCTTTTTTAGCTTTATCGCAATTGGTAAATAGCAAAAAACTAAAAACGAAAAGAATAAGATGTTTTTTCATGGTAAGCTCGGTTTATTTTGAGTGCTTAAATTTACAAAACTAAAAATGGTTGTTGAAAAATCTTTTGTTAAAATGAAAGTTTTCTTGCAAAGCCGCAAACACACAAAGTTAGCGCTATTTCTAGCTTGGAATTTATCTTGAGTGAAGTCGAAAAACGATCTCTTTTTTACTTCTGTTCTCGATACAATTTTTCTTCCTATGTCAGAAAAACCACTCGAACTGACAGTAAAAAAGGATGTCGTTTCAATTTGAGTTAAACCAGTTTGCAAGCTTTTCTGTTTTTTTAATAACGATGGCTTTTTCCTGCAAGGTTTTCAAAACCCTTGCAGGTCTAAATTCAGAATTAAAATACCCAAAAATGTCAGTCCGAGTGATTTTGAGGAACGAATAATTGTATCGAGAACTATTTAAAAACGAACATTATTTCTTGTTTGAAATAACCGTAATAAAACACCTTTTTTTCCTTTTTATTTTATTGTGAAAAGAAGGCGTAACGAAGGTTGTGCCTTGCTCTTTAACAACTGCAAGTTTAAAAAAAACTTGCAGGGTTTATATACTTTCTTTAATTTAGGTTAAAACAAAAAAAAATGGATGAAAGACTAAAAAAATCACCACTTTTTATAAAATCACAAGAAATTTATGAATTGGTTCGTAAAGTTTCGTTGCTTATAGAAGATAATGGAAATGAAGATGATTTTAACAACCATTTGTTAAATGAATATAAAAATCAGCTCAATAATAGTGCATTGACGATTCCTGCAAAAATAGCAGGTGCTTTTAATGAAGATATGCCCTATGATATTAGAATGGAAAATGCAACTATTATTAGAAAAGAGGCACGTACTATTTTAGCTACAACTTCTGGGTTAAAAATGGCAAAATTCAAAGAATTAGATTATTTAGAATTGATTCGTAGTGAAATAGAAGAATTTAGAATTCTTTTTGCAGAATGGGTAAAAACGTTTGACCAGTGGAATTATATTATCGATAGGTGGGGGCTTTTTAATCCTCCAGGAGTAAATTACGACGATTATGATATTGATGACGATTTGCCCTTTAAAAATCCTTTTGATGATTAAATAGTGTTGCTTACCTTTCTTTGAGCGCAGTCGAGAGGATGAAAAAATTATTATCAATTAAAAATGTCTCCTCGAGCGCAGTCGAGAGGTAAATTCACTTTTTAGCATTAAACATTTTTTTCAAATAAAATTCTCGTATTTTTGCAAACTATGCAAGAAACTAAAAAACATCAGTTAACAGATTGGTTGCCAACGACAAACAGAGAAGTTAAAATTCGCGGTTGGGATTACTTAGACGTGATTTTATTTAGCGGAGATGCATATGTAGATCATCCGTCTTTTGGACCTGCAGTAATAGGACGAATTTTAGAAAGTTACGGATTACGTGTAGCAATTGTACCACAACCTAATGTTAATGATAATTTACAAGATTTTGAAAAGTTAGGTAAACCAAGATTGTTTTTTGGCTGTACAGGGGGTTGTATGGATCCCATGGTTTCTAACTACACAGCCAGTAAAAAAAGGCGTGATAAAGATGCCTACACACCTAATGGAGATAAGGGTTTTCGCCCAGATTATGCAACTTCGGTGTATTCTAAAATCTTGAAAGAAAAGTTTCCTGATGTTCCTGTGTTGATTGGCGGAATTGAAGCTTCGTTAAGACGTGTAACGCATTACGATTATTGGTCAGATAGATTGTTGCCAACCATTTTAGAAACTTCGAAGGCAGATTTATTAGTTTATGGAATGGGCGAACAACCTTTGCGTGAAATCGTTCAGTTATTGCAAAAAGGGGTTCCGTTTTCGAGTTTAAAAAACATAAAACAAACCGCTGTTTTAATTGATACGAAAACAGAAAAAATGCCTGTTGTGAATGATTGGGAAGATGTTACCATCAATTCCCATGAAGCGTGTTTAAAAGACAAAAAAGCGTTTGCTTCTAACTTTAAAACAATCGAACAAGAATCAAATAAATTAAAAGCGAGAAGAATTTTACAAGATGTTGCTGGAAAAAAGTTGATAATTAACCCACCTTTTCCAACCATGACAGAAAAAGAAATTGATGGTTCTTTCGATTTGCCTTACACAAGGCTTCCTCATCCAAAATATGATAAGAGAGGTCCAATTCCTGCGTTTGAAATGATAAAATTTTCTATCAATATTCATAGAGGCTGTTTTGGTGGATGTAGTTTTTGTACTATTTCTGCACATCAAGGAAAATTTATTGCAAGTAGAAGTAAAGCATCTGTTTTAAGAGAAGTTGATAAAGTGGCAAATATGCCAGATTTTAAAGGTTATTTATCTGATATTGGTGGGCCTTCTGCAAATATGTATCAAATGAAAGGTAAAATACAATCTATTTGCGATAAATGTGTCGCACCAAGTTGTATTTCGCCTGTAATATGTTCTAATTTAGATACTTCTCACAAACCTTTAACGGAATTATATCAAGCTGTTGACAAGCACCCAAAAATTAAAAAATCGTTTATTGGAAGTGGTATAAGACATGATATGTTGGTGCCAGAATTCAATAAAAATGCAGATCCAAAAGAGTTGGACGCTTATACAGAAGAGGTCATGACAAAACACGTTTCTGGACGTTTAAAAGTAGCGCCAGAACATACTTCTGACCCTGTTTTGAAGTTAATGCGCAAACCTTCTTTTACTTATTTTCATAAATTTAAAGAACGTTTCGATAAAATTAATATCAAGAAGAAATTAAACCTTCAGCTAATTCCTTATTTTATCTCGAGTCATCCTGCAAGCGAAGTAGAAGACATGGCAAATTTGGCGGCAGAAACCAAAGATATGGGTTTTCAATTAGAACAGGTTCAGGGTTTTACACCAACACCAATGACAGTTGCCACTGTTATTTATTATTCAGGTTATCATCCTTATACTTTAAAACCTACTAAAACTCCAAAAACTAAGAAAGAGCGTGAAGACCAACACAAATTTTTCTTCTGGTACAAAAAAGAAAACAAAGATTGGATTCGCAACACCTTAAACAAAGTTGGAAGACAAGATTTATTGCAAAAATTATTACCAGAAAATAATTCTTGGAAAAAGAATAAAAACGCAAAAGAAACGAAGAACACTTTTGATGATGCTGTACCTTTTAATAAAAGAAAAAGGAAAGTAAAACGTGGTTCTAAAAAAAGGAAGTAAATATTATTTTTCTAATTTTTACGTTGAACTTGTTTTAAAAGAGTAATATTTTTGTTATTATAAAATAACTAAAACGAAGCAACAGATCTCTCTAAAGCAATAAAATGAGTAGTTTCTTCGCTATATAATGGAAAGATTTTTAACTCACATTTATAAGGTGTTTTGTCTTTTTTATAGTTGATAATAACCTCAGTAAAAGGCCTGTTTTTGGCAATTTTTTCTCTAATTCTTTTTTTGGTTTCTATAGAAGTTTCTTCACCTTGTAGAAAAGAAGGCGTTTTTTTTAAGGCAAAATTCTTACTAAAACCACTCATTTTTGTAAAACCTTCATTTACCCAAACAATATTTTTATGGAGATCTGTAATTACAATGGCTTCAAACTTTTGATCTTTAAATAAGTAATCAAAATTATTTTTCCAGTTGAATTTAAAAGCCAATTCTTTTACTTGATTAACATCGTTTTTAATGTCTAAAAGTTCCATTTCCGAAAAAAAATGATTCCTGTATAAATCGAAGCTAATTAAAGGTAGTTTTTTAGAATCTGTAGGTGTAATTAACTCTTTAATAGCGGTGTAATCTTTGGTTTCTTGGGAGTTTAAAAACAAATCTAAACACGCCATGTTTGCTAGTTTATTTTTCATGGAACTCTATTTTTTTCTAATTTATAGCACGAAACTACTAAAATTAAGGCAATGTTTGTAAAATTAGAAATTAAATATCTGTTAATTACAGACTTTGCAATCTTCTTTGTCTTGAATTTCGCCAACCAAGTTTCCATCTTCATTCATTACAAAGCCACAACAATCCATAAAACCTTGTGCAATTAATTTTCGCGCACGCTGAATTTGAGACTTTGTCGTAGATAAATTTTGATTTAATTGGTCTGCAACTTCTTGTTGTTGTAAACCTTTTATGTCTGATAAAAATAAAGGAGTTCGATATTTTTTAGGAAGGTTGCTTAAAATTTTGCGTAAGCAATCTTCTTCTGTATGTGTGTTTTTATTGATTTCTGAAGCTGTTTCTGTTTCGAAATTGGCAATTTTTACAGTTTTGTTATTTTCCTTCCAATAATTTAAAACCGAATTTCGAGCAATAGAGAAACACCAAGATTTTAATTTACTAGCATCTTTTAAAGTATGCAGTTTTGTATGGATTTTTAAAAAAGTGTCTTGCAAAAGATCATCAGCAATGGTGTTGTTTTTCACTTTGCTGATGATGAATTTTTGCAAATCTAAATGGTATTTTGTCCAAACTTGGTTTGTGGTCATGTCTAAGGTTTACTTTTATCAATTTAAGTGCAGTCGAAAGGTCTTTTTAATGTAAAGATTTCTCGACTGCGCTCAAAAAGACAGAAATGCTAACAATTACAATTGTTACACGTGCAGTTTGTACAAGTACAGTTTTTACAATCTCCATTTTTGCAACCTTCGCAATTGCAAGTACAATTATTATTTTTCATAATATTTATTTTTAAAGTTCATACAATAGACAAACAATTTTTAAAAAAGATGCAAGTTTTCGGTACAATTTTTCTTTTCCTAAGAAATGGTATTGAATAAAATTACAGAATTTTATGTAAACTTAAACGATTTTCACATAGAATTTGCTTCATAATTAGAAAATCATCTAAAATTAGAAGATTTTACAGAAAAAAGAAAAGGTATAAATTATTTGATTCTGAAAAAATAAATGATATTAATTATTGAGTCCGAACGTTTTTGTAGGAATGCTAAAAAGACAGTTTATTCGTTAATAAAAGAAACCATACTTACAGCAACCAAGGCAGCTGTTTCTGTTCGTAACCTGCTTTCTCCTAAAGAAATTGGAGTCCATTTTTTATCCAACGCTTTTTTAATTTCTTCAGTAGAAAAATCGCCTTCAGGACCAATAAGAATTGTTGTTTCTTCTGAAGGTTTTACGACTGATTTTAAATACTTTTTTTCATACTCCTCACAATGTGCAATGCAAACTTTACCATTAAAATCTTGATTGATAAACTCGTTAAATTTCATTGGAGCATTTAGTTTTGGTAAGGTAAATTTTAAAGATTGTTTTATTGCAGACTGGATAATTTTCTCGAAACGTTCTAATTTTACCACACGTCTTTCGGAGTTGCTACAAATTATTGGCGTAATTTCATCGATACCAATTTCTGTCGCTTTTTCTAAAAACCATTCTGTTCTATCGTTTAATTTGGTAGGTGCAATTGCAATATGTAGGTAATAAGACCATGGTTTTGGTTTTTCTTGAAACGAAATAACTGTTGCCAAACATTTCTTGTCGCTTGCAATTATAATTTTTGCATCAAACAGAAAACCTTTTCCGTTTGTAATTTTTAAAACATCATTTTCTTTTTTACGTAAAACACGTACAATATGTTTACTCTCGATTTTATCGAAAGTAATTTGTTGTGTTTTTGTGGAAATTTCTGAATTATAAAATAATTGCATGGTTACAGGTTCTTTGTTTAAAGTTCAAAATTAGGGAAGTTATTTTTTTTCTGGGTTTAAAAGTTAAGATTTCTCCGTAAAGTCGAAATGACAGTTGTTGGGAGATTTTGTTTTCGGAGTTTAAAGTTTCAGGGTTTCTGGGTTTAAAAGTTAAGATTTCTCCGTAAAGTCGAAATGACAGTTGTTGGGAGATTTTGTTTTCGGAGTTTAAAGTTTCAGGGTTTCTGGGTTTAAAAGTTAAGATTTCTCCGTAAAGTCGAAATGACAGTTGTTGGGAGATTTTGTTTTCTAACTTCTAACTTCTAACTCCCAACTCCCATCTTCCAACTTAAATACTAATCCTATAAGTTCTTCTTCTTTTATGTGTTACAGGGTTAAAATTTTCCCATATTTTTTTAATGGCTTCGTTGTCTTCTAATTCTGGAGTTCGAATGCAATTTTCAATTCCTTTTTTTTCAAAAATTTTGGTATATTCATCAAAAATAACTGCGTGAACTCCTTTGTTTTGATATTCTGGATCTACACCAATTAAATAAAAAGTAACGTCTTTGGCATTTTTTCTAGCATTTAATAAATAAAACAGCCCAAAAGGAAATAATTTTCCTTTTGCTTTTTGCAAAGCTTCAGAAAAAGAAGGCATTACAATGGCAAAAGCCACTAGTTTATGGTGCTCGTTAGTAACAAATTTTATATACTCTGGATTGATAAAACCAATGTATTTTTTTTTAAAAAAAGCAATCTGAGCATCAGAAATAGGAACAAAAGAAGATAATTTCGAATACGATTTGTTAAATACTTCGAACATTTCATCTACATAAGGCAAAATATCTTTTGTTTTCGAAAAATTTAGGGCTTTTAGCTTGAATCTTTTCTTTAAAATTTTGGCAATTCTATTATAATATGTCGAATCTACCTCTTTAAATTTAAACTTGTTTTCTAAATATTCTTTTTCTTTTACAAAACCCAATTGCTCTAAATGGTCTTTATAATAGGGGTGATTGTACCAAGTAATCATGGTGCCTATATGGTCGAAACCATCAATTAAAACACCTGTTTTATCTAAATTATTAAATCCTATTGGGCCTTCTATATATTCTAAGTTATTTTTTAAACCAATTTCTTTTACTTTTTCTAATAAAGCTTTGGTTACTGCAATATTGTTAATTACATCAAACCAACCAAAACGCATTTTTTTTATTTGTTGTTTTTCAACTTCAAACCAATTGATAATGGCTACAATTCTACCCACAATTTTACCATTTTGCAATGCTATAAAAAAATGTGCTTCTGCATTTTCGAAAACAGGATTTTTTTGAGGGTCGAAATTGTCTATTTCGTCTTTAATTATTGGAGGAACCCAATATTTATTATTTTTATAAAGTGAAAAAGGAAATGTAACAAATTGCTTCATTTCCTTTTTATTGGTTATTTTTTTTAATGTAATCATTTAAAAACAGCTTCTAATTATTGCCTTTTTTCTTCTTCTTTTCTTCCTTTTTCATTTCTTCTTCTAACTCTTTAATTTCTCTTTCTAATTTTTCGATTTCGGTTTCTTCTTTTTTTGCTTTTGTTTCTTTTTTACCAAATAAACGGGAGAAAAAACCACTTTTTTTATTCTTCGTTTTAGAACGTCGGCTTCTTTTGGGCCTGGTTCTTGTATTTTTATCTTTCTTCTTAAAAATACTAAAAAGTCTGTTAAAGAAGCTATTTTGTTTTTTGTTATATCTTGTAATTGGTGTGTCTTTTAGTTCTTGCCCGTTTTCATCCAATTCTATATACGAATCTTCGTGATTATTAATTCTATAAGAAACCCCTAAACCTGCGTAAAAACCTTGTGCTTTGCCTTCTAACAACAGTCTTCCAGAGGCATTTATTTGTAAATCTCTGTTGTAAAGATATGCCAAACCAGCTCCTAAATTTGTGTTTGTTTGGTATTTTTGATAAATAGTTTGATTTTCAAAAAAAGCAGACCATTGGTCGCTAAAATTCTGAGTTGCAGTAATTATATAAGAAAATTCGGCAAAATCGCTTCCAATTTTATCGTAATACACATTGGTAATAACGTTAAAATCTCTTGTTAAGTTATTTTGAAGTAAGAGACCAACTTTTGGTGTAATGCCCCCAGTTTTATAAATATCGTTTACAAAATCGGTATTCATCCCTAAATAAATAGAAACAGATGGCACAAGCCTTTTCATGTCGAAAGCATGCCTTCTTTTCCAACTTCGAACTTCTTTCGATTTGTCTTCATATTCTTGCTGAAAAACCAAATATTTTGCTCCAATTGTCATTTTTCCAAAACCTGAAGTAAAATAATGAGAGGTAAAAATATTTTTAAACGCAACTTTATCTTTTTGATATGAAAACTGGGTATTTAATTCTAATCTTTCGAGAAAAAAACTTGTTCTAAAGAGCACATCAATTCCAAAAGATTGGGGTCTAGTAAAAGTACGTTCTATACTTGTGTTTCGAAAAAACAAATTACTTTCGAATTGATAAACACCAGAGCCAACACTGTAAGGACTCTCTGAAAATCCGGGTTTGTTAGAGTTGATAACATCTGTATATTGTGCATAAAGCGAACGAAAACCAACCAGAAAAAATAGAAGGAAAAGTGTTTTTTGGCGAGTGTTCATATAAGGTAAAAAAGGGTTAAAAATTATTTTTAGCATGCAACACAAACATAGAACAAAAATGCTATTTTTAAAAAGCTTTGCTTACTTTTTTAGGTTTGTGAAAGTTTTATAAGTTGTTAACGTGCCAATTGTACTCAAATTGTTATTTTTGATAGATTTTTTAAATAATATTTTTAAATGGGTTTACTTAAAACAATCCTTATTATACTTGCTTTCTACTATGGATTTAAATTCTTAGCAAGACTTTTTGCACCTGTACTTATTAAAAAAGCTGCAGAAACCATGCAGAAAAAGGCAGAAGAGCAGTTTCGAACCAAACAACAAAAGGAAGTGGTTAGAGAAGGGGAAACTGTAATAGACAAAAAACCAACAAAGAACCAACAAAGTAAAGATTCTGTTGGTGAGTATGTAGATTTTGAAGAAATAGAATAATATGAAATTCAACAAATTTTTGCCATATATAATAGCAATTGTCATTTTTATATTGGCATCTATTATTTACTTTTACCCAGTTTTAAAAGGCGAGAAGTTAAATCAATCAGACATTACTCAATTTCGAGGAATGGTAAAAGATATTAACGATTTTCGTGCAGAAAATAATACAGAACCTTATTGGACAGGCTCTTCTTTTAGTGGAATGCCTTCTTATTCTATAAGTGCTTATTATCCGAATGATTTTGTAAGAAGTTTAGACAAAGCACTCCGTTTTTTACCAAGACCTGCAGATTATACTTTTCTTTATTTTTTAAGTTTTTTTGTACTAATGATGGCCTTAAAAGTCGATTGGAGATTGGCTATTTTAGGCTCGCTTGCTTTTGGTTTTTCGACTTATTTGATTATTATTTTTGGAGCTGGCCATAATGCAAAAGCACATGCAATTGGTTATATGCCCTTAGTTTTAGCCGGTATTTTATGGGTGTTTCAAAAAAGGTACGTACTTGGTTTTATTGTTACAGGTTTGGCAATGGCGTTAGAAATTTACGCAAACCATATACAAATGACGTATTATTTAGGGTTCTCGATTCTAATTCTTGGAATTGTAGAACTTGTACATGCATTTAAAGAAAAAAGATTGCCCACATTTATAAAACAAGCAACTGTAATTATTGTAGCAATTGTTTTAGGCATTGGAGCAAATGCACCACGTTTAATGGCGATAAAAGAATATTCTGAAGTAAGTACCAGAGGAAAATCAGAATTAACAATTGCGCCAGATGGAACTAAGAAAGAAGCGACAAAAGGGTTAGATAAAGCTTATATAACACAATATAGTTATTCTAAGTTAGAAACGTTTAGTTTGTTTATTCCACGTTTTATGGGTGGAGGAACTGTAGAAAAATTAGGAGAAAGTTCTAATTTTTATCAACTTATAGAAAATAAAGCAGGCAAAAAAGTTGCAGACGATTATGCTAAGCAAGTTTTAACCTATTGGGGAGATCAACCCATTTTAGAAGCACCAGCCTATATTGGAGCCATTATTTTCTTTCTCTTTTTCTTAGGCTTTTTCTTGGTAAAAGGAAAGTTAAAACAATGGTTAGTGGCAGCAACTATATTTTCCATAATTTTAAGTTGGGGAAGAAATTTCGATATGGTTACCAATTTCTTTATCGATTATGTACCATTATACAACAAATTTAGAGCGGTTTCGTCTATACAAGTAATTGCAGAATTGTGTGTACCTTTATTAGGTATTTTAGCTTTAAAAGCATTTTTCTCAACAAAAATTACATCAGAAGAAAAATTAAATGCACTTAAAAAAGCAACTTATGTCTTTGGAGGATTAATTGTAGCTGGTTTTTTATTGGCTCATGTATTTTCGACGTTCGAAGGTTTAAGAGATAGCAATTACGATAGTTTAGAAGGCTTAAGAGATGCTGTAATTGCCGATAGAAAATCGATGCTTTTAATGGATACTTTACGTTCTTTACTCTTAGTCTTACTTTCCGCAGGCATACTTTGGATGCACTTAAAAGGAAAATTAAAGCAAAATTTTGCCATTTTAGGTTTGTTGGTTTTTATTGTTTTCGATTTAATTTCTGTAGATAAAAAGTATGTGAATAAAGACGATTTTAAGCAAGCAAGAAAAATCGAAAAACCCTTTGTAGCCTCGGAAGCAGATCAATTAATTAACCAAGATAAAAGCCATTATAGAGTTGCAAATTTTGCAACAGACCCTATGAATGATGGAAGCACGTCTTATTTCCATCAATCTATTGGAGGTTACCACGCTGCAAAAATGATGCGTTATCAAGAATTGTTCGATTACCAAATTGCGAAAAATAATATGGAGGTTTTGAACATGTTAAATACAAAATATTTTATCGTTCCAGACGATAAAGGAAATGTACAAGCACAACAAAATGAGCAGGCAAATGGAAACGCTTGGTTTGTACATTCTATTATTCCTGTAGAAACTGCCAATGCAGAAATAAAAGCGTTAGATAGTTTAAAAACAAAAGAAGAAGCTGTGATTCGAAAAGAAGATTTCGAAAAAATTAAATTTACCAATTCTTTAGAAAGAGACACTACCGCAGTTATAAAATTAACGAAATACAAGCTTAATTCATTAACTTACGAATCTAAAACAGCCAAAGAGCAGTTTGCTGTGTTTTCTGAAATTTATTACAAAAATGGTTGGAATGCTTATCTCGATGGTGTTTTAACACCACATTATCGCGTAAATTATGTGCTAAGAGGAATGAGAATTCCTGCAGGTAAACATACAATTGAATTTAAATTTGAGCCGAAAGTAATTCAGCAAGGAAAAATACGATCACTTTCTTCTTACGCGTTGTTATTTTTAATAACCATTGGGTGGTTTTTTTATGATGAAAAAAAGAAACGAAAAAAATAACTTTAACCACATTTAAGAATTGAAAAATTTCTTAGCTTATTACCCACTTCTAAAACTATGTACGCAAAAATTCCAGTAAAAAGGTATCAAAAAACATTAGATTTTTTACAAAAATCGATTCCAAGTCCTGCAACAATTTTAGATTTGGGCGTTCGTAATCCGTTTTCTGAAATTATGGAGCAACATGGTTACACCGTTATTAATACAGAAGGAGAAGACCTAGATTTATTACCAGAAATTGTACAAAAACACCAAGTAGATGCAGTTACAGCTTTCGAAATTTTTGAACATTTATTGGCTCCTTTTAATGTTTTAAGAGAAATTAAAACAACAAAGTTAGTAACGACCATTCCTTTAAAATTATGGTTTGCCACTGCATATCGTAGTAAAACAGATATGTGGGACAGGCATTATCACGAATTTGAAGATTGGCAATTCGATTGGTTGTTAGAAAAAACAGGGTGGCAAATTCAAGAAAAAGAAAAATGGACAAGCCCAATTAATAAAATAGGCTTTAGACCTATTTTAAGAAAATTTACGCCCAGATATTATGCAGTTTATGCGACAAAAACTCCGTAAATGAAAATAGGAATGATTTTAGATGAAGTGTTTCCTCCTGACCCGAGAGTCGAAAATGAGGCGATTTCACTAGTAAACAATGGTCACGAAGTTTTTCTTTTTTGTTTAACGTATGGAAACGAAGAGACCGCTGAAATAATTAACGGAATTCAAGTAAAAAGATTTTTGTCAAATACATTTCTCTATAAACTGTCTGCATTGGCATATACAATACCCATTTATAAATTTGTGATGGCTCACAAAATCGAAAAATTTATTGCTAAAAATTCGATAGATATTCTTCACATTCACGATATAAGAATTGCCAGTGCTGTTTTTAGAGCCAACAGAAAAACAAAACTTCCTGTTGTACTAGACTTGCATGAAAATAGGCCAGAGATCATGAAATTTTATCCTCATTTAGCAAAATTTCCTGGAAAAATCTTAATATCGCCACAAAAGTGGAAAAAAGCAGAAGAAAAATTTATAAAAAAATCAAACAAAGTTATTGTAGTAACCCACGAGGCTAAAAAAGAAATTTTAAATAGAATATCTTTACAGACGAATAAAATTACGGTTTTACCAAACACAGTTAGAAAAAGTTTTTTTGAAAAATCGACCATTTTACCAGAAATAACAATTAAGTATTCTAATAATTTTGTTTTATTATATATTGGAGATACAGGAATTAGAAGAGGTTTAATTACCTCGATACAATCTGTAGCAATGCTAAAAGAAACCATTCGAAATTTAAAATTAGTTATTGTGGGAAAAAATTCTACAGATAACATTTTAAAACAATTGGTAAAAGATTTAAAAATTGAAAAATTTGTAGATTTTTTAGGTTGGCAAGACGCGAAATTATTTAACTCTTATATTTCTTGTAGCGACATTTGTATTTCGCCTTTGTATAGAAATTTGCATCACGATACAACGTATGCAAATAAACTTTTTCAGTACATGAGTTTAGAAAAACCCATTTTAGTAAGCAATTCAACTGCACAAAAAGAGGTTGTAGAAAAAGTGCAATCTGGTTTGGTACATGAAGAAAAAAATGTACTAGATTTTACCGAGAAAGTGCTAAAACTTTATAGAAATAAAGATTTAAGAAATCGGCTTGCAGAAAACGGAAAAAACTTTGTACGAAAAGAGTTTTATTGGGAAAAAACTTCAAAAAACTTGCTAAATTTATACAATACTTTCGAGGTTTGAAAGTCTTAATAATTACATATTATTGGCCTCCAGCAGGTGGTTCTGGCGTACAGCGTTGGCTAAAATTCGTAAAATATTTGCAAGATTTTGGTATTGAACCTATTGTATATACTGTAAAAGACGAAAATTACCCAAAAGAAGATGTTTCTCTTATTAAAGACGTTCCAAAAGAAATTACGGTTTTACAACAACCAATTTGGAATCCGCAACATGTGTTTTTTTGGGAAAAGAAAAATAAAGGGAATACAGGTGTTTCGAATTTAGGGAATAATAAAATCTTGTCTTTTTTAAGAGGAAATATTTTTATTCCAGATCCAAAAATATTTTGGGTAAAACCTTCTGTAAAATTTCTTCAAAAATTTCTTTTAAAAAATAAAATTGATGCTATGATTTCTACAGGACCACCACATAGCATGCATTTAATTGCCCAGAAATTGCAACAAAAGAATAACATAAAATGGATTGCCGATTTTAGAGACCCTTGGACAGATTTGTATTATGCCAAAGATTTTAATCAAAGTACATTTGCGAAAAATAAAAATAGAAAGCTCGAAGAATTAGTTTTAAAAAACGCAGATTGTGTTTTAACCGTAAGCAAATCTTTAAAAAAAGAATTTGCGAAAATTGCTTCGAATGTAAAAGTAATTACCAATGGTTTCGATGATGAAGTTTTAAGAAATAAAGCTGTAGTTTTAGATAAAAAGTTTACGATTTCTTATATTGGTTTGTTGCCAAAACAGAGCAAGCCTACATTGTTATTTAAGGTATTGCGAAAGCTATTGCAAGAGAATGAGAATTTAAAAAACGATTTGCAATTAAATTTTATCGGAGATATTGCAGATGAAGTAAAACAAGATATCGCAAGTAATAATTTATTAAAATATTCGAATTTCGAAGGATATGTACCTCATGAAGAGGCGATTTCTTATCAAAAAAAATCTCAGGTTTTATTATTGTTAATTCCGAATGTAGCGAAAAGTGAAGGCATTTTAACAGGAAAATTATTTGAGTATTTAACTGCAAAACGTCCTATCTTAGCAATGGCTTCCGAAAAAGGAGATTTAGCAGAAATATTAAAAGAAACGAATGCTGGAGTGGTTGTAAATTATAATAATGAAGAAAAATTATCTTCAGAAATTTTAAGATTATACAACCAATATAAAAACGGGAGTTTAGACGTAAATACGAAGAATATTAAGCAATATCATCGTAAAGAATTGACGAAGAAATTAGCAGAAATCATCAAAAAAATAAATACATAAATGGGCATTGTTTTAAAACAATCTTTTAAAAATACACTTTTTATATATTTAGGATTTGCCTTTGGTGGACTAAATACACTTTTTTTATACACTCGTTTTTTAGAAGATGAGTATTATGGTTTGGTAACATTTCTGTTATCAACCTCTAACCTACTAATGCCTTTTATTGCTTTCGGAATTCATCATACAATTGTAAAGTTTTATTCGAGTTATTTTACAAAGCTAGAAAAAGACCGGTTTTTATCTTCGGTATTATTCTTGCCATTATTAATCGCTTTGCCTATTGGTTTTTTAGGAAACTATTTTTACGAACAAATTAGCAACTACCTTTCAGTAGAAAACCCAATCATTAAAAATTATACTTATATTATTTACTTAATTGCGTTTGCTTGTGCTTATTTTGAAGTTTTTTATGCTTGGGCGAAAGTGCAATTTCAATCTGTTTTTGGCAATATTTTAAAAGAATTGTGGAATAGAGTTGTGGTTATGATTTTATTGTTTGCAGTTTATTTTCAATGGATCACAAAAGCAGAATTTATATACTATTTAACAGGCGCCTATTTTTTAAGAATGTTTGTAATGATGTTTTATGCCTTTTCATTATATTTTCCTAAATTCAGTTTATCTAAACCCCAAAATTTCAAGGAAGTTTTACGTTTTTCTTTATACATAATCATGGCAGGTAGTGCAGGTGCTATAATTTTAGATATCGATAAGTTTATGATTCCTGGAAAAGAAGCAATAGAAAAAGCGGCTTATTATTCTGTGGCAGTTTTTATAGGTTCTTTTATTGAAGCTCCAAGTAGAGCGATGTTAAATATTTTACAACCGTTAACATCTAAAACTTTAAATGAAGAAAACCATAAAGAAGTTGCTTCATTGTATAAAAAAAGCTCGATAAATTTACTATTAATAAGTGGTTTGTTTTTTGTTTTGGTAAATGCAAATGTGGGTCAATTATTTAATTTATTACCAAAAGAATATGCAGGTGGTGCACTAGTAGTTTTAATGATTTCTTTTTTGAAAATGTACAATGGTTTTTTAGGAAATAATGGGGCAATTATAAATAATTCGAAATTTTATAAGATAACATTGCCTACAAGTTTAATCATGGCAATTTCGGTATATCTTTTAAATAAATTATTTTATTATAAGTTAAATATGGGTACAAACGGTTTGGCTTTGGCAACTTTAATTGTTATTTTATTAGCAAATACTTTTAAGCTATATTTTGTAAAAAAGAAGTTTTCTATAACACCTTTTACGAATAAAACTTTTAAAATGATACTTATAATTACAGGGATGTATTTTGGTTTTATTTTTTGGGATTTTCCAGTTTCTAATATTTATGTATGGAAGTTTCCAATACACCCAATCATAAATATTATTCTAAAAAGTTTTTTAATAATCGTTATTTACTTATACCTAATTTTTAAACTAAACATTTCTAACGAGTTTGATATTTTGTTGCAACGTTTCTATAAAAGACAATCTAAATAATCTGCAAACATATGCAGAAGCAAAGCAAAAGCCAATATTCTTGTTTTCTTAAAAAAAACACCTACAACATAAAAAGCAATGGCAATATAAGAATGTAGTGGATGAAAATTAATGCTACATCTAAATTCTGCAAAAATAGGCGTGGCTAATAGGTGATCTAAATCTACCAGCATACTTGCAATAAAAATGAGATATACTACTCTCCATTTTTTGCGATAAAAGAACAGCGCAATAAATAAGGGTACAATAAAGTGTAAACTGTAGTGTATTAGGAGTTTGAGCGTCATTTTTTATTCGAAAAAAAAGACTTATTTAAAAAAATAAGTCTTTTCGTATTAATAGTAAATAATAATAGATTTTGGGGAATACAACGTATGCTACAAAGTTATCATAAATTTCTCTAATTAAAATTAACTTATGTTTAACGATTTAATCAAAAAAAAGCCCTCAAAACATTACTTTTAGGTTTTCGTTGCAATTGTTATTCCCGTGAAAACGGAAATCGAAATACAGCATTTTGGTTTTTAACTTTTTTTAGGTTAAAATGAAACCAGTAAAAATACCTCATTGGTTTTGTCCATAGAATAGTTAGTTTTAAGAACTTCTTTATTTCGAATACATCTCTTTGCGAATTCTACTTAATTGTACAGCAGTAATGTTTAAATAGGCAGCTATATGATAGAGTGGTACTAAATTTTCGATTTCTGGAATTCTCTTTTTTAGTTTTTTATACCTTTGTGTAGCATTTAAAACAGAAAGATTGTAAACTTTAGATTCTAATTCTAAAAAAACCACCTCTAAAACTTTAGCATACAAGTTCGCGATTGCAGGGTCTTTTTTTGCCAATTCTTTAAATGACTTAAAATTAATGCTATAAATTTTACAGTCAGACAAGCAGTCGTAACTAAATTTAGAAGGTTTGTTTAAAATTAATGCTCCTAACGCTCCTACAGCTCTTATTGGAGTAAAAAAGCTTCGAATGTATTCTTTTCCTTTTTCGTCTGAGTAGAACGAGCGAGCAATGCCAGATTTTAAAATGTAAATATTTTCAGGAATTTCTCCTGCTTTGGCTAGAGTATCTTTTTTCTTCAAAGTTTTTTTTGAGATAAGAGATACTAAATTTTCTTTAGAAGCATCTGGTAAAGAAACCAACGATTCTATAGTTTTAAATAGAGCTTTCATAAAATGTGCTTACTTGTCTTTTGGGGGATTTAGAGAAACAAATAAGTGATTGCAATTTACTAAAAAAATTATAAATAGGATAGAGAATTTGGGCCTTCCATAAAAAGTAAATCTAAAATAGAGAGGTTGGGTAGAAAACCATGTTTGTCGTCGAACATTTGTATATAGATATCTACTAATTTTTTGGGTTGTTTTTTTACGTCTGCCAAATGCCTAAAATCTTGTTGGTTCGGGTTTGTCTTAAAAGATTTGGTTTTAGCAAAACCAATATCTAATTGAAGAGCCTCTACAATAAATAAAAAACTATCGATATTTATGTCTTGTAAAAATGTGTATTTTTTTTCGAAAATAATGGCAAGATCATCTACAAAAAATTCAAAAAAAGGAGAAGACCTGTAAGCAGTTTGCAGAGATTTAAAGTGTTGGTCTTGCCAAGGAAAATCGTTTTCCACTAAAGTGTCTTTTGTTTTTTTTCGGCCATCTGTAATTTTGTGTTTTACAGGAATGCTTAAAAGTTGTTTTCCATTGCTACTATAAATGTAACATCTATTTCTGTAACTTTGTTTTTGAAAATTATCTTCCACTTCGAAAGTAACAGTATCTGTTTTTACAATTTCGGAATATTGAGAAATAGGAGAGAAGTAAGTTGGAATAAATAATGCCATCTTGTTAGGTTTCAGTCTCGGTGTTAGTATTCAGTCTCTCTTTTTAGTATTTTAAAACAGCACACTGTTACTGCTTACAGTAAACTATTTAAGCCTTTTTTTTGTTTCCTTTATAAAAACTGTAGCCTATATATAAAGCAATTAAACCAAAAACAACATACCTGTAAGAAACTGGTTCGCCATCTCCACCCACAGTGGTAAACATTCTATTCCACCTTATAGATTTTAATTTGTCTCCAAAAGTTGCTGCGTTTGCATCCCAGCTAAACCAAATCATAACAGGTTTTCCTAAAACATGATCGAAAGGAACATACCCCCAATAACGAGCATCTAAAGAGTTGTGTCTGTTATCTCCCATTAACCAATAATAGTCTTGTTTAAAAGTGTAAGAATCTGCTTTTTCTCCATTGATATAAATATCTTCTCCAACAGCAGCTAAGTCATTGCCTTCGTAGTTTTTAATAATTTGCTCGTAAAATGGTAAAGATTTTGCATCGATCTTTACAGTGGCTCCTTTTTTAGGGATATAAATGGGACCAAAATTATCTTGGCTCCAACCTAATTCTTCAACATGAGGGAAAATAGCATTGTTTGGGGTATGAATTACTTTGATTACACTATCAACATCAGAATCTTTTCTTAATTTTTCTGCTAGACTTTCTGTTAAATTAACATCTCTTTCTTTAAGTTTTACTTCAGAAATATTACTTCTATAGACTTTTATTAGTTCTTGTGGAATTCCATTTGCTCCAGTTGAAACATAGAACTTGTTGTCTTTTATTTTCTGAAAAGCACCATAATTTTGATACGCTTTTAGTTCGTTTTGAGTTCTAAAATCTATTATAAATTTTCTATTAAATTCTTTATTAGTGTATCTTAATAATTTATTAGTTGACAAACCTTTAGAAGAATAAACCTTGTAGTAAAACTGAATTTTCGCTCTGTAAGGAAGTTCATTTTTTTTTCCATTTATATATACATAGCCGTCTTTTAATTCTAAGGAGTCTCCAGCAATTCCCACACAGCGTTTTACGTAGTTTGTTCTTTTATCCACAGGTTTGTAGGTATATTCCCCAGAATTATCACCCCACATTGTTTTTAAAGAATCTGCAGGCCAATTAAAACAAACAATATCGTTGTTTTTAATTTTTTGAATTCCTGGTAAACGCATATAAGGCAACTGTGGCTTTTTTAAATAAGAGGCAGTTCCTGTAAATGGTAAAGAATCGTGTACCATTGGTGCTGCAATAACTGTAGATGGTACTCTTGCTCCGTAATGAAATTTACTTACAAATAAATAATCTCCTACTAACAACGATTTTTCTAAAGAAGAAGTTGGTATGGTAAATGGTTGCATAAAATAAGTATGAACCAAAGTTGCCGCAATTATAGCAAAAGTAATAGAACTTACCCATTCACCTAATTCCGAACGCGGTTTTAGGCTTCTTTCTGCATTATAAGTGGCATCTGTTGCATAATTGATGTAAAAAATATACAAACCAAGCGTTACAATTACTAAAAGTGAATCTGTTTTTTTGTAAAAACCGAAAGTTCGAATGGTTTCGATCCAAATTACAGGAAACATTAATAGGTTTACGATGGGAATAAACAATAAGATCATCCACCATTTTGGGCGATTAATTATATGCATTAAAACAATTCCATTATAAATAGGAATTGCTGCTTCCCATGCTTTTCTACCAGCTTTAACATATAGTTTCCAAGTACCCAAAAAATGTATTACTTGAATCACTAAAAAAAAGATAAACCACTCAGTAAATGTCATAATCGTTCTGTTTCTTGTTTGGTCGAGCGCATTCGAGCCCTAATTGTAATAAAATAACTTTATTGTTTTAATGACAACCTCTCGCAAGCTGCGCTTTTATGTTTAAACTGAATATAATTTCAGTTTTTAATAATGCTCGAGGAAACATATTTATATTTAATTAGAAGGTTTAAGTCTAATTCTGTTACCGTTTTTAACCAATGTTTAACACATCTTTCATGTTAAAAACGCCTGTTTTTCCTAAAATCCATTCAGCTGCAATAACAGCTCCTAAAGCAAAGCCTTTTCTACTGTGTGCAGTATGTTTTATTTCGATTGTATCTACTTCCGAATTGTACCAAACAGTGTGTGTGCCAGGTACATCTGGAATTCTTTTGGCAACAATTGGAATGCTGTTTTCTACCGTTTTTTGGTCTAGTTCCCACATTGTTTTCGAAGAATTTTTAATAATTCCTTCAGCCAAAGTAATGGCAGTTCCACTTGGAGCGTCTAATTTTTTTGTATGATGAATTTCTTCCATAGAAATATTATAATCTTCTAAATGGCTCATCATTTTAGCCAATTGTTTGTTCAATTCAAAAAAGATATTTACCCCCAAACTAAAATTTGAAGCATAAATAAAAGCTCCTTTTTTCTCTTCGCATAATGCAACTACTTCGTTATATTTTTCTAACCAGCCAGTAGTACCAGAAATTACTGGAACATTGTTGTTAATACAGTTGGTAATATTGTCGAAGGCAGAAGTTGGTACACTAAAATCAATTGCTACATCTGCCAAATTAATGTCTATAACATCATTTGCGTCTTTTTTAATAACGATTTCATGCCCTCTAGAAATTGCAATTTGTTCAATTTCTTTTCCCATTCGTCCATAGCCTAATAATGCAATTTTCATTTTAAAAATTATATTTAAATGTTAAACCAATTTTTGGAGCCTCGAATTGTATAGGGTCCATGATAAAAGTTGGTTTTAAAGACAGGTTATCATCTGTATTAAATTGAAGCAAATGCGCATTTACACTCGCTTCTACGATTTGTAGTATATATATGATAACTCCAGAGAGTAAAGATAAATCTCTATTTTCTCTTAGTTGTTTTTGTGCTCTTTCTAAAGTTTCGTCAGAAACTAATATAGATCCATCTTCTAAAATAAATTCGTCTTTTAAGCCAGCTTCTCTTTGTCTAAAAGCAGTTCTAAATCTTTTGTAATCGCTATTGTTTATTTGATAGTAGTAAATAGGAACTGCCAAAGCTGCCCAAACAATGGGTGCTTTCCAGTACTTTTTATTATAAATTTGCCCTAAACCTGGAAAAACAGCTGAGTAAAACGCGGCTTTTGCAGGAGCCAAAGGTTTGTAAATGCCTTCTTGCACAAATCGTTTTTCTTCTACTTTTACATTTTTTACTTTTGTAGAATCTTGTTGAGAATACAAATGCAAAGAAAAAATTGCAAAGAATAAGATAAATATGTTTTTCTTTAAAAACACTTATTTTAATAAGTTTTTTATTCGGTTAAAATCTTCTTCGGAATGAAAAGGAATCGATATTTTTCCTTTACCATTGCTACCCACACTAACGCTTACTTTATGCCCAAAGTATTCGCTTATTTCTTTTACGCTGTTTTTAACAAAACTAGGAACTGTTTTTTTCTTTGTTTTGGCAACAGTGCCAGATTTTAAATTTTTTACCAAATCTTCGGTTTGTCTAACCGATAATTTATCTCTTAAAATCTTTTCGTAAATGGCTAATTGATCTTCGGTATTTTCTACATTAATCATAGCACGGCCATGTCCCATAGAAATAAAACCATCTCTCATTCCTGTTTGTAAAATAGGGTCTAATTTTAACAAACGTAAATAATTGGTTACGGTCGATCTTTTTTTACCAACTCTGGTACTTAATTCTTCTTGCGTTAATTGAATTTCGTCTATTAAACGTTGGTAAGAAAGTGCAACCTCTATTGGATCTAAATTTTTTCGCTGTATGTTTTCGACCAAAGCCATTTCTAGCATTTCTTGGTCATTGGCAAGTCTTATGTAAGCAGGAATTGTTTTGTTTCCAATTAGTTTTGAAGCTCTAAAACGTCGTTCACCAGAAACTAATTGAAATTTATTACCATCTAACTTTCTAACTGTTATTGGTTGAATAACACCAAGTTCTTTAATAGAACTCGCCAATTCTCTTAGTGCTTCTTCGTCGAAATATGTTCTTGGTTGGTATGGGTTTACATCTATTAAATCTAACTCCAGTTCTACGATATTACCAACTAATTTTTCTGCATTTTTATCGGTTGCAGCATTAATGTTTGGAGATTCTTTTAAAAGAGCAGACAACCCTCTACCTAAAGCCTGTTTTTTTGTTGCTTTTGCCATTTATGAATTCTTTTTAAGAAGTTCTTGTGCCAAATTTAAGTAATTTATAGCACCTTTACTGGTTGCATCGTATGCAATAATGCTTTCACCATAACTTGGAGCTTCACCCAAACGTGTATTTCTTCTAATAATGGTATCGAAAACCATGGCACTAAAATGCTTGCGAACTTCATCTACTACTTGGTTCGATAGTCGTAAACGAGAATCGAACATGGTTAACAATAACCCTTCTATATCTAAACTAGAGTTGTGTATATTTTGAACACTTTTAATGGTGTTTAGTAGTTTTCCAAGCCCTTCTAATGCAAAATATTCGCACTGAATTGGAATGATTACAGAGTCTGCAGCTACTAAAGAATTTAAAGTAATTAAACCTAAAGAAGGAGCACAATCTATAATAATGTAATCGTAAGCGTCTTTTATGGCATCTAACGATTTTTTTAACATGTACTCTCTATTTTCTTTATCTACCAATTCAATTTCAATGGCAACTAAATCGATATGTGCAGGAATTAAATTTACATTTGGCGATGTTGTTTCTACAGTAGCATCTTTTGCAGAAATTGTATGTTCTAAAACTTGGTAGGTTCCATGCTCTACAGTTTCTACATCGATACCTAAACCAGAAGAAGCATTTGCTTGCGGATCTGCATCAATTAACAATACTTTTTTTTCTAAAACACCTAAAGAAGCTGCTAAATTTATACTGGTTGTTGTTTTACCAACTCCACCTTTTTGGTTTGCTATTGCAATGATTTTGCCCATTAAAATAATGCTGTTTTTTACAAATGTAAAATTACGTTTTTTTATGACTTTTAGAAATGAAAGATGTTAACAAAAGGATAAAATTTTAAAAACCTGTTAATTAGTGTGTTGCGTCTTTATTTTAATTCTTTTTTCACAAAAGATGTTATAAAAAAACCGAAGATTTTCTTCGGTTTTGCGCTTTTACTTTTCGTTTATTTTTTAGGGATATTCTTTAGAATTTCCACTAGAAACTTCCAAAACTTTTGTGTGGAAGAAATGCTTGCACGTTCGTCTGGCGAATGTGCTCCTCTAATAGTTGGCCCAAAAGAAACCATATCTAATTCAGGATAATTTTGCCCTAAAATTCCACATTCTAAACCAGCATGGCAGGCTGCAACTATGGCTTTTTCTCCATGTAGTTTTTCGTATAAATGATCGACTACTTTTAAAATTGGGGAGTTTACATTGGGTTGCCAGCCAGGATATTCTCCTGAAAAAGCAACATTAAAACCAGCCAATTCGAAACTAGAGCGTAAAGAATTTGCCAAATCGAGTTTGTTACTTTCTGATGATGATCTTGTTAAGCACCCCACTTTTATACTACCATTTTTTACGATGATTCTTGCGATGTTGTTAGAGGTTTCTACCAAACCATCAATATCTGGGCTCATTCTATAAACTCCATTTAAAGCTGCATAAATTGCTTTTATAAAAGCTTCTTGCACCTCTAGTTCTAAAACATTTTCTGGAGTTTCTGTTTTTGTAACTTCAATAGTTAAGTTCGGTTCAATTGAAGAAAACTCTTCTTTTATTGTATTTGCAAGTAATTTGGTTTCTAATAAAAAAGTTTCTTTAGCAATAGCGTTTACAGTAACAATAGCAAAACTTTCACGAGGAATTGCATTGCGCAAACTGCCTCCATTAATTTCTGAAACTCGTAACCCGAAATTGGTAAAACCGTTAAATAACAAGCGATTCATTATTTTATTGGCATTTCCTAAGCCTTTAATAATGTCCATGCCAGAATGCCCACCCAGTAAACCTTTTACAGTAATCGAAAAGGCTTCTGAATTTTCTGGTGTTTTTTCTTCAACATAATTTCTGGTCGCAGTAATATCAATTCCACCAGCACAGCCCATTCCAATTTCGTCATCTTCTTCTGTATCTAAATTTAAAAGAATGTCACCTTTTAAAATACCACCTTCTAAACCCATGGCACCCGTCATTCCTGTTTCTTCATCAATAGTAAAAAGTGCTTCTAAATTGGGGTGTTTTAGATCTGTAGAAGATAAAATTGCCATAATTGCAGCAACTCCTAAGCCATTGTCTGCACCTAAAGTTGTACCATCTGCAGTTACCCAATCTCCATCCACCAACATTTTAATTCCTTGGGTATCAAAATTGAAATTGGTATCTGCATTTTTTTGGTGTACCATGTCTAAATGGCTTTGTAAAACCACGGTTTTTCTATCTTCCATGCCAGCAGTAGCAGGCTTTCGTATAATTACGTTTCCTACTTTATCAACGATAGTTTCAAGATTTAGTTTTTTACCAAAATCGACCATAAATTGTATTACACGTTCTTCTTTTTTTGATGGACGAGGTACTGCATTTAAGTCTGTAAAGTGATTCCAAACTACTTTTGGTTCTAAATTTCTTATTTCCGAATTCATAAATTACATCTTATTTATTGGGTAAAGTTAAGAGATTTCCATCACTGTTTCTGTTATATTTTTCCTAACTTTTTTTAAATCTTTCATATAATCATCATCTGCTCTAAAACCGACAGGAAGTACTAAAACCGAGTGTAAATTTTGTTCTTCTAAATTTAAAACTTCATCGTATTTTTCAGGAATAAACCCTTCCATAGGGCAAGAGTCTATGTTTTCGAATGCACAAACTGTTAGTAAGTTTCCTAAAGCTAAGTAGGCTTGGTTTTTGTTCCAAATTAATAGCTCTTCTTGTGTTTTTTTATCAATTTCTGCAGTTAAAAATTCTTTAAATGGATTTAAGATAGCATCTGAGGTGTTTCTAACATCTTTTACCAAAGTAAAATATTTTTGAACTTCTTTGGTTGTGTAGGTTTTTGGAACACAAATTACTAATAAATGAGAAGCTTCTAAAACTTGTGGTTGGTTCCAAGAATGTGCCACTAATTCTTTTTGAATATCTTTATTGCTTATAATTAAAAGCTTTAAAGGCTGCAAACCATAAGAAGTTGCAGTTAAATTAAAGGCTTCTTTTAAGATATTGATTTTTTGTTGTGAAAGTATTTTTTGTGAATCGAATTTTTTAACAGCATATCGCCACTGCAATTTATCTATAATGTTCATGTATTTTGCTATTTGCTTGCAAAAATAAACTTTTTCGTAGAAGAAAAATCAAGAGAAGTATTGTAAAAATTGATGTTGATATCAATATTTTTTTTAAATTGAAGAAAAATTTATGATGAATGAAGATTTTTTGCACTACCTATGGAAATACAAGTTGTTTTCGAAGCTAGGTTTAAGAACTTCGGAAAATGAAGTTTTAACGATTTTAAAATCGGGGTTGCACAATAAAAACGCGGGGCCAGACTTTTTAAATGCTCAATTAAAAATAGGAAATCAAACTTGGGCTGGAAATGTAGAAATTCATGTAAAAGCATCTGATTGGTATTTGCACAACCACGAAACAGATGCAAATTACGATGCTGTAATTTTGCATGTAGTTTGGGAAAATGATGCTGTTATTTATATGGAAAATAACCAGTCTTTGCCCACTTTAGTTTTAAAAGATTTTGTAGAAGAACAGGTGTTAAATAATTATAGAAACTTGTTTTTAACACCAACAAGTTGGATTGCTTGCCAGAGTTCTATTGCAAATGTTAATGATTTTACGATTGATCATTGGAAAGAACGGTTGTTTTTTGAAAGGTTAGAAAGAAAATCAACAGAAATTAAAATTCTATTAGAAAAAGAAAATAATAATTTCGAAGCGGTTTTGTTTCAGTTATTGGTTAAGAATTTTGGGTTGAAAGTAAATGGAGATGCTTTTTTACGTTTGGCACAGTCTGTAGATTTTTCGATTGTTCAAAAAGTAAGTTCCGATGAAAATCAATTTTCGGCATTGTTGTTTGGACAAGCTGGTTTTTTAGAAGAGGCTGTTGAAGATGCATACTATCAGCAATTAAAAGCCGCATACCATTATTTAAAACACAAATTTAAATTAGAAGCTGTTTCTAAAAATCATTTTTCTTTTTTTAGGATGCGACCCAATAATTTTCCTACGATTAGAATTGCGCAGCTGGTTTCTTTATTTCATCAACATCAACATTTGTTTTCTAAATTGATAGATTTAAAAAACTTAAAAGATTTTTACGACTTGTTTTCTATTGAAATGCATCCATTTTGGAAAACCCACTATAATTTTGAAGCTACTTCTAAATTTTCTTCTAAAAAACTAACAAAATCATTTGTCGATTTATTAATTATCAATACAATTATTCCGTTAAAATTTTTATATCAAAAGAGTAGAGGAGCAGTAGATGAAGAATCTTTTTTAGAAATTCTAAAAAAGTTAAAACCAGAGAAAAATAGTGTTATTTCTAAATTTGCTGAATTTGGAGTTTCTGCTAAAAATGCATTTGAAACTCAGGCTTTATTAGAGCTTAAAAATAATTATTGCGCACCCAAACGTTGTTTAGAATGCGCAATTGGAGTTGCTATTTTAAATCGATAAAAGGCTATTTGGGTTCTAAAATTTTATGAATCATTGCCAAAGCATCTTTGTAATGGTACTTTGTAATTCTATTTACCCCTCTTTTACTAGCGATATTTAATGGGTATTTTAAACTTTCTAATTCTCCACGAGCGATGGACGAAATGTCGGAGTTTTTTACAGATTTATCATTCATTAAAGAACCTAAAATCGAAATAAAAGATTTCTGTAAATTTCTTCTAAAAACCGATACATTTTTGGTGGTATTTGTTTCAGAAAAGATGCCTCTTCTTAAATCTCTAACCATCTCTGAAGCTGGGTAGGTATTCGCATCGATTATGGTTGCATTAATCATTCTGTTTAAAGTGCTACGATTTAATAGAGTTCTTAAGCTTCTGTTTTGATAACTTAGCATTCTATCTGTGTAACCAGTCTCGTTAATTTTGTTTAAAATATTTTTATCTAATAACCAATTTTGAGTTTCGAAAGCATTTTTTTGTAACCAGTTTAAAGCTTCTTTTTGCTTTGCTTTGGAAACGGGTTGGTAAACGTCTCCAGCTTGCGATGGTTTTTTATTGTATTCGTAAATTCCGCCAATATTTCCAGCAACGTGCCCAACATACCTGCTCCAAACACTTAATAATTCGCCATACAATTCACTTAAATCGTCATAATTATTGGTTTGATTGGAGGTCCAATTTGGTAAATTTTTTGCAACAATTTTTAGGTTTTTTATACCATAAGTGCTCGATTTTACTTGGTCGTTTCCAATTCCTTCAGTTTGTGCAGAGGGGTCAAAACGTTGTGCGCCAAATCTGTAAACAGGGTCTCCAGCTTTTTCTGCAATCCACTTATCTAACGTTTTTATTTCTTGTTCTGGATTTGTAATATTTGGTATTTTACGATATCCCCAATTGATTGCATAATGGTCGTAAGGGCCTAATTGTCTTATAAAACGAATGTTTTTATCTCCTGGTTGAGCTACATAATTATATCTAGCATAATCCATAATTGTTGCAGCAATTCCGTTTTTTTGAGTGAAATTTCCAGAGCGTAAAGAGTCTGTTGGGTAAGCAAAACTTGCAGCCATATTATGTGGCAAACCTAAAGCATGCCCAACTTCGTGAGCGATTACCATTCGCATCATATCTCCAATTTCGTTATCTGGCGTATCTAAAGTTCTGGCAGAAGGATTTGCGGCTCCAGTTTCTAACAAATACCTATTTCTGTAAGAACGTAAATGATTGTGATACCAAATAATATCGCTTTCTAAAATTTCTCCAGATCTTGGGTCAGAAACACTTGGCCCTACAGCATTTCTTGTTGTGCTAGCTACATATCTAATAGAAGAGTAACGAACATCTTCCATACTAAACTCTGGGTCTTCTTCTTTTGTTGGTGGCATTTTTGCCATAATGGCATTTTTAAACCCAGCAGTTTCAAAAACTTTTTGCCAATCTTCTACTCCTTGTTTTATGTATTTTCTTAATTTTTTAGGAGTTGCAGGGTCTAAATAATAAACAATTGGTTTGATAGGTGCTACCAATTCTCCTCTTGCGTATGCAACAGGATCTTTTGGTTCTAAACGCCAACGCCTAATATACCTTTTATCGTCTGCTTTTAAGGCTTCAGAACCATAATCGACATTTCCGATAGAAAAATAGCCCACTCTTTTGTCGTAAATACGTGGCATCATTGGGTTTTCTGGCAACAAAATCATAGATTGATTGACGCGTATTGTAATTGTATTTGTACTTCTGTTGCTTGGAGGTGCATCTGAATCGAAAGAAAAGTCTTGTACCACTTCGATATTTTTTGGATAACTTTTAATTGAATTGATAAAGCTTCTAGAAGCGTCTAACCTTCTTACTTTATACCTGCCTCTGTAAGACGGTGGTAAGCCAGAAATTGCTTTTACATCTGTAGAAAAGAATTTTGTAACATCTACAATTACTGCAGTAGAATCTGGATTTTGCGTTTTAATGTCAAACGCATAAATAATAGGTTCTAAGTTGTTTGCTCTTACAGATTTGTAAATTGGTAAAGAATCGTTTGCAATGGCATTGTAAGATTTTACTTTTAGTAAAATTTTATTTTTAAATTTTTCCCAAACAATAACTTGGGTATTTACTTTCGATCCTGCATTTACATAGCCATCACCTAAATCTGCTGGTAATTCTTTAATTCTTGTAACCAAAAGCATTTCTTTTCCAAAATAAGATTTTGGAATTTCGTACATAAATGTATTTTTTGTTTCGTGCACTTTAAAAAGGCCTTCATCTGTTTTGGTTTGTTGGGTAACAAAATCCGAATATTTTTGGGTCTTACTTTTTTGAGGTTTAGAAGCGTTTTGGCCTGTTTTGTCTTTCGATTTTTTTCTTTGTGCCTGTGTTGAAAGTGATAGTGTAAAAGAGAAAATTAGAGAAAGTAATAGTAGTTTTTTCATTATTTGGTTTCGTTAGTAAATAGGTTTACTAAAGTATCAAAAACAATTGGTGTTGAAAATATTTTTTTTGTTAAAACTATCTTACTTTTGTGTGTAAATCACACTATCATGGGAAATCAATCTATAAAACTCACAGTAGATGCTGTTGTATTTGGTTATGAAGAAGGAGTTATCTCTGTTTTATTAATCAAAAGAAAATACAACCCGTTTAAAGGAAAATGGGCAATTCCTGGAGGATTTGTCTTAAATGAAGAATCTTTAGAACAAGCTGTTGAAAGAGAGTTAGAAGAAGAAACTGGTGTTAAAATTAATTATTTAGAACAACTTTACACATTCGGAAAACCAAATAGAGATCCAAGAGAAAGAATAGTATCTGTTGCCTATTTTGGGCTGATAAGACCAAATGCTTTCAAAATATTTGCTTCTACAGATGCAGAAGAGGTTGCTTGGTTTAATATTAATGAGCTTCCTGAATTGTCTTTCGATCATTCTGATATTTTAGAGATTGCCATAGAAAGATTGAAAAATAAAATTACCTATGAACCTATTGGTTTTGAGTTATTGGATAAAAAATTCCCTTTTTCAGATTTAGAAAAATTATATACTACATTGTTAGGAAGAGATGTAGATAGACGTAATTTTAGAAAGAAAATTTTAGGTCTTAATGTTCTTGATGAACTTGACGAAAAAGTTTCAAAAGGTTCTGGAAGACCAGCCAATTTATTCCAATTTAATAAAAAAAGATACTTCGAACTTAAAAATGCGGGTATTATTTTTGAAATTTAATTGATTCATTTTTAGCGGTTTAATTTATTTGTGTAAAAATAAAGCAAAATAAATTTGGTAGATTTGCTTATTCATTTTATATTTGTGTCATAATTACGCAAAATAAAAATTATGAACGGATTATTACTAACAGACGGATATAAAACAGGGCATCATCTTCAATATCCAAAAGGAACAGAAGAAGTATATTCTAATTGGACACCAAGAAGTAATAAATATGGACCTAAAGGTTGTGATAAAGTAATTTCTTTTGGTCAGCAATACGTTATAAAATGGTTGCATGAATATTTCGAAGAGAATTTCTTTTCAAAACCGAAGACAAAAGTTTGTAATGAAATAAAAGAGGAACTTTCTTTATATTTAGGAACAGAATATGATATATCTCATTATGAAAAATTACACGATCTACAATATTTACCAATAAAGGTAAAATCGTTAAAAGAAGGAGTGGAAGTGCCTGTAAGAGTACCAATGTTAACTATTGTAAATACAAAAAAGGAGTTCTATTGGGTTACTAATTTTTTAGAAACGATACTTTCTACAATGTTATGGTTGCCGATGACATCTGCTTCAATAGCTTTAAATTACAAGCGAATTTTTAAGAAATGGGCTTTGTTAACGGATGAAAATAATATCGATTTTATTGAGTTTCAAGGACACGATTTTTCGATGAGAGGAATGGGAGGTTTGCAAAGTGCATTATCTTCTGGAATGGGGCATGCAAGTGTTTTTTTAGGATCTGATACTTTACCAGTAATAAGTGGTTTAAGAAAATATTACGATGCCAAAGGTTTTGTAATTGGTTCAGTAAATGCAACAGAACATTCAGTAATGTGTGCAGGAACGAAAGATGATGAAATAGGAACTTTTAGAGAGTTAATGAAAACATACCCTACAGGAATTTTATCTGTTGTAAGTGATACTTGGGATTTATGGAAAGTTCTAACAGATTACTTGCCTAAATTAGAAAAAGAAATCTTATCAAGAGATGGTAAACTTGTAATTCGTCCAGATAGTGGAGATCCTGTAGATATAATTTGTGGTAAATCTAAAGAAATAGGAGGAATGCTGCCAGAAGATAAAGGAGTTATAGAATTACTTTGGAATATTTTTGGAGGAACAATTAATGAGCAGGGGTTTAAAGTCTTAAATTCACATATCGGAGCGATTTATGGAGATAGTATAACAACAGAAAGAGCCGAACAAATTTGCCAACGCTTACATGATAAAGGTTTTGCTTCTACAAACATTGTTTTAGGAATTGGTTCTTTTACCTATCAATTTAATACCAGAGATACTTTTGGTTTTGCAATGAAAGCAACCTCAGTAGTTGTAAATGGAGAAAGAAGAAAAATTTTTAAAAACCCAATTACAGATGATGGAATAAAAAAGTCTGCAAAAGGTCTTTTAAAAGTTGAAATTATTAATAACGAATACACTTTAGTTGATGAAGTTTCTGAAAAAGAAGAAAATGAAGGAGAATTAAAAATGATTTATGAAAATGGAGAATTTTTTAACCAAATTATTTTGGAAGAGATAAGAGAGAGAATAAATAAAACACTTTAAAATGTTATATCAGATAAATAAATTTAAAGATGGACAAGTTTCTGCTAAAATTATTGAAGGAGGAAATTTACATATTAAAATTAGAGCAAATTGCTACGAAGATTTATTCAAAATTGCATCCATAAAAGAAGCTTGGAGTTCAGTTTTAGAGAATAAAAATAATGTATCAATTCTTACTATTTATTGTTTAATTAGTCAACGTTCGGATAGAAGATTTAATGAAAAAGAATCTTTTGATTTAAAAGTAGTTTCTAATTTCATCAATAGTCTGAATTTTGATAAAGTTGAAATTTTGCATCCTCATAGTGCAATTTCTTTAGCTTTAATTGATAAATCTATTGAGTTAAGTCATTTTGAATATGTAAAAAAAGCTTTCGAAGATATTGGGAATCCAATTTTAATAAGTCCAGATGCAGGTGCATATAAAACCACTCACGAAATTTCTGAAAAGCTTAATGCAGATTTAATACCATCTAACAAAGTAAGGGGTAATGGGGTTCCAAGTATAAGTATTCAAGGAGATGTAAAAGGAAAACAGTGTTTAATTGTTGATGATTTAGCAGATGGAGGCAGAACTTTTAAATTGTTAGCAGAAGAATTAAAAAAGCAAGGAGCAACTAAAGTTTTCTTATATGTTACACACGCACAATTTAACTATGGTTTTGATGAATTAAAGGAATCGATTAATCATATTTATTGTACCAATAGTTTTAAAGATATATCTGATGATTTTGTAACTCAATTTAAAGTTATTTAAAAAGTAAAAGCCTTAAAATTATTAATTTTAAAGCTTTTTAAATATCTATTCAAAATAAGTTGCTAATACAAACTTTTAAATTTATTCGGATTAAATTCGTGCATAATTGCATATACTTTTTCGAAAATATCTTCTGCAGAAGGTTTCGAGAAATAATCTCCATCTGTACCATAAGCAGGTCTGTGTGCTTTTGCGGTTAAGGTAGCTGGTTTGCTATCTAAGAATTGGTAACCATTTTGTTTTTCTAAAACTTCTTGTAAAATATATGCTGAAGCTCCTCCAGGAACATCTTCATCTACAATTAATAATTTATTTGTTTTTGCCAAACTTTTTACAACATCGTGGTTCAAATCGAAAGGCAACAAACTTTGTGCATCAATTACTTCTACATCAATACCAACTTGCAGGAGTTCTTTAGCGGTTTCTTCGACAATTCTTAAAGTAGAACCGTAAGAAACAATCGTGATATCTTTTCCTTCTTTAATGGTTTCTACTAAGCCAATTGGCGTTTTAAATTCGCCTAAATTAGTAGGTAATTCTTCTTTTAAACGATAACCATTTAAGCACTCTATGACCAATGCAGGTTCATCACCTTCTAATAAAGTATTGTAAAAACCAGCGGCTTTTGTCATGTTTCTTGGCACTAAAACATGCATTCCACGAACATTATTTATAATTCCACCCATTGGAGAACCTGCGTGCCAAATTCCTTCTAATCGATGACCACGTGTTCTAATAATTAAAGGTGCTTTTTGTTTACCAAAACTTCTGTAATGAAGTGTTGCTAAATCGTCACTCATAATTTGAAGTGCGTATAACAAATAATCTAAATATTGCACTTCTGCAATGGGTCTTAAACCACGCATTGCCAATCCAATTCCTTGTCCAACAATGGTAGCCTCTCTAATTCCGGTGTCAGAAATACGAATGTTTCCATATTTTTCTTGAAGCCCTTCTAGACCTTGATTTACATCACCAATAAAACCAGCATCTTCTCCAAAAATAACCACCTCTGGATGTTTTTTTAAGATGGCATCGAAATTATCTCTCATTACAATTCGAGCATCTACAATGTTTTTCTTTTCGGGAAACGTTGGTTTTTTCTCGTTAATATGTAGCGCGCTTAAACTTGTTTCACTCATTAAGTGTGAAGAATATTTATAAGAAGCGTTCTGTAAACTTGATTTTATAAATTCTTGAAGCTCTATTTTTTTGGCAAACTCTTCTTCTCTTATATAACGAAGTGTTTTTCTAGTGGCAATTAAAATGTCTTTACGAATAGGTTCTACGATTTTCTCTAAATCGCTTTTTAATTTTAAAATAAAGGCACCATTTTTACTTTTGGCAGCATTTTTTTCTAACAACCTAGCAGCAATTGCTACTTCTTCTTTAATTTCGTTGGTATAGGCTGTCCAAGCGTTTCTTTTGGCTGTGGTTACTATTTTTTTAGCCTCTTTTTCTAAGATAATTATTTCTTCTTCCGAATCTACAAAGCGCAAAGTTTCTCCAGATTCAGTTTCTAATTCGAAATCTAAAATCCACTTTCGCATTTTTTCGATACAATCGTGCTCTTTTTCCCATTGCAATCTTTCTTTTCCTTTGTATCTTTCGTGAGAACCAGAAGTCGAATGTCCTTGAGGTTGTGTTAATTCTTTAACGTGAATTAAAACAGGTACGTGTTCTTCGCGAGCAATTTTTGCCGCTTTATTGTAAGTATCTACTAATTGTACATAATCCCAACCATTAATTACAAAAATTTCGTAGCCTTTATTTTTGAGATCTCGTTGAAAACCTTTTAATATTTCGGAGATACTTTCTTTAGTGGTTTGATGTTTTGCGTGCACAGAAATTCCGTATTCGTCGTCCCAAACACTCATTACCATTGGTACTTGTAAAACCCCTGCTGCATTTATAGTTTCGAAAAACAAACCTTCACTCGTACTTGCGTTTCCAATGGTTCCCCAGGCAACTTCATTTCCTTGTTTCGAAAAGTTGGTTTTATGTTGTACGCTTTTTTCGTTTCTATATATTTTCGATGCTTGTGCCAAACCTAACAGACGTGGCATTTGACCTGCAGTTGGAGAAATGTCTGAACTAGAATTGTACTGTTCTGTTAAGTTTTTCCAGCTACCATCTTCATTTAAACTGTGTGTTGCAAAATGCCCTCCCATTTGTCTTCCTGCAGACATTGGTTCTAAATCGATATTTGTATGTGCATACAAACCGGCAAAAAACTCTTGTGCAGTTAACTCGCCAAGAGACATCATAAAGGTTTGATCTCTGTAATATCCAGATCTAAAATCTCCTTTTTTAAAGGCTTTAGCCATTGCTAATTGTGGTACTTCTTTGCCATCGCCAAAAATACCAAACTTTGCTTTTCCTGTTAAAACTTCTCTACGACCTAATAAACTACATTCTCTACTAATTTTCGCAATCTTATAATCGTTTAAAACTTCTGCTTTAAAATCTTCAAAAGAGAGTTCTGTTTTATTTTTAGATAATGTTTTCTGGAGCATTTTTATCGAATTTAGTCTTTTGCAAAGGTAGTTTTTTTAGTTGATATTTAAAAATATAAATTTATATTAAGAATATCGTAATTATATTCGCTTTAAACAAAATAATTTACGAATATGATAATAAAGAATATTTATTTTTGGTTTATCTAATTTTTTAGAAGAAACCACGTCTAAAAAAGTTGTAAATCCTTTTTAAATCTCCAGTAAAAGTAAAGCGTATTTTTTGAGGGTAAGCTGCTTGGGTAATTTCCCAACCGTTGTTAGAATAAAGAGGAAAATAAATTTCGAAAATATTATGAATAAAATTTAGGCGAATTCCGTTTTCGTAACCAAAAAACAAACGTTCGTTTCTGTTTTTTAAGAAAGCAACATCATTATAAAATTCTACCCATCTCCACAAGCCAATGCTAGAATTTAAAGAGAGCATGTATTGGTTGGCAAATCTGGTGGGTAAAACCGATTTAAAACCACCTTCTGTAATTATAAATTGCTGACTAAAAATTCCTGATGCCTCAGAACGACCATAATAATTAAGTTGAAATAAATAATCGTTTGCTCTGTCTAAACCAAAACTAAAATAATCTCCTTTAGAATTGTTATGTAAAAAAGCACCTGCAAAAACTCTAAAGTCTAGTTGGGTATCTGTTGAGGTTAATTTGCGGTATCTTAAGTCTATAGCTGCTTTCGAAAAGTTTTCTGAAAACTCTGTGCTAAAATTGTATCTTAATTCTTTAATAATATCTGGGTTAATGTAGTTGTAGCTCAGACTAAAAACACTGTAATTATCTTGTTCTGTTTTTACCTCTAATGGAGAAACTTCCTTGTCTATATGAACCACTTTCGCACGAATAAATTCGCTACTGGCATCTCTTAACGATTTTCTTTTAAATTGAATGTCTATAAACGGATTTAAAGAACTGTAAGATAAATCTGGAGCATATTGCAAAGTATTTCCTGCAATTCCGTAGGTTATTTTGTAAATGCTGGTTTCTTCGAAAAACTGATTGTATAAAATAGAAAAAGAGCCATTTATCATTTGACTTTTTAAGGCATAAGCAGGTGCTATTCTAAACTCTAAATTTCTTTTTATAAGTGGTTTGTTATGGAATTTCATCCCTAAAATTAGACCGTCGTAAAAGTTATAACCTACATTAGGTTGATAAAATAACTGATTGTAATTTGGTGCTTTAACGTCTTTTATTAAAGTGAATTTAAAAGGTTTGTTAAAGAGTTTTTTCTCTGTACTATACCAATTGTCTAAAGTATTGTATTCGGGGTAAATGTTTTCGTAGTTTAGCACTAATTGATCAAATTCGCCTTTTGGAACTGTGATTGTTTTTGTAGAATCGATGTTTGTAAACCACTTTTTAAGTTTTATTTTTTTATTTTTCAATCCATAAAAAGCAATAGGAGTTGTAATGTTTCGTTTATTTTTAATGACAACTTTTAAGCTGTCTTTTTCTTCTTTTACATCGTCAATCGTGTAATCAATTTTTTTATTGGTACGCAAATAGTCTTCAAAAAACCAATTGATATCTTTGTTGGTGTTTTTTGATAGCATCTCTTTAAAATCTGCTGCGCAAGTTATTTTAAGTTTATTCTCTTGGTAAAAATTGTAAATACTTTTGTCTAAAACATTGCCTCCTAAATAGCCTTTTAAATAACTAAAACCTAAGCCAGCTTTATATTTACTAACTATTTTTCTGTTAAAGTTAGATAAAGAATCTGCAGAAGTTGTTAAAGATTGATCTAAAAATTTTCTTGCTGTAAATTGGTAAATAAATGGGTATTTTTCGTTAAATTTTAATTTAGAAATATTATACCTCTTTAAAAACCAGGTGTCTGAAGCTTTTCCTAATAACTTAATGTCTGGATAAAATTTGTTTACATATTCTAACATTAAATAATTTTGCAAACCATCTAATAGCCAATATTCTTTTCTTTCGTTTATTAAGAGAGTTTGTTCTAAATATCTTTTAGAAATGGCTTTAAACATTTTTATGTCGTATCTAAAAATATCGGAATATGGGTTTATAAAATCGGGCAATTGTGTTAGTCCGTAAACAGGGTTTTTACTTTGGGTGGCTTTGTCTATAAAGATTTTTTCAATAGGAAATTTACCTAAGAAGCTCTTTAAAAATCGAATTTCTCTATTTAGAACGTCTTCTGTTAAATTTCTATTTAATTCATCTACTAAAACATCTGTATAAATGCTGTGAGCATTTGTAGAGAACTTTTTAAAAGTTGGTGTTTTCTGAAAACTTAAAATAACATCTTTTTTATTTTTACCATACAAGTTGTAAACAGTTGTATTAGACGTTTTACTTTTATGCTGTTGTAAACTACTTTCTAAAATAAGATCGTTTGGTGTTTTTATAGATATATCGAAACTGGTACTGTTTTCAAATAAATCGTCTAGGTTAAGATTGCTCATTATTTGCCAACCCTCTTTGTAAACTGCAGGTGTTATGTACCAGTATCTTAAATGATATCCATTGTCGTTTTTTCCATAACCTGTAAATTTTGCATTCGGAATTTTTACAATATAAGTAATGTTAATTCGAACACTTTTTTGAGGTTTTAAAGGTTGTGCTAAATATACTTCGAGAATATCTTGTTGTTTTTCTAGCTCTTTATAAATACTGTTATTAAAGTCGATAGAAATATTTTTGATTTTAGAATAGCCTAAATCTTCTTCTTTAGAAAAGTATAAATCTTTTCTAAAATCTTCTATAAAACGTTTAGAAAGTGGTGTTTCTCTACCTTTAAAACTATTTGCCCAGTTGTGCAAAAAAATACTGTTTAGTTCTGTATTAGAATCGTTAAAATACACAATTTCTTGTTGTATTTGTAGCATGTCTTTAGCAGTATTTAAATTGGCTTTTATTTTTATTTCATTTTGTTGCGAAAACAAAAAAGAGGAAATAAAACAGCATAAAAATGATATGTAAAAGTGCTTTTTCAATTAAATTTTTAACAATTTTAAAGGTTTGTAATTGTATGCTTTTAAAGAATAAGCTCCTTTAGAAAAGGAAAATATGTTTCTTGTAATTTTAAGATGATTCACTATATTTTTTCCAATAATAATTTGTTTTAATTGATTGTAAATTACAATTCTATTTAAAGATGCTATTTTTTTTATATTGAATGATAAAAAATTAGAAAGAATATTCGATGTTACAAAACTAATTGGAATTTCTGCTTCTACAATAGAAGGTATATTTTTACTTTTAATATTCGAATTGTAGTTGAATGTATTGTAAAACATTGGTTATAAAATGTTTTGGCTAGTTATAAAACAGAGATAAAACCGTACAATAAAAAGAACTAAAATTCTCTTTAACATTATTTTAGAAGTTTGGTTTTAATTGATATTTTGCATAGAATTTATTTAGATGTTCAATTGCTTCGTCTGCAGTATCTACCACTCTAAATAATTTTAAATCTTCTAAACCAATATTTTTCTCGGTTAATAAAGTGTCTTTTACCCAGTCTAATAAGCCACTCCAAAATTTTGTACCCACTAAAATAATAGGAAAGCGTCCAATTTTTTTGGTTTGAATTAAGGTAATTGCTTCAAAAAGCTCGTCCATGGTTCCAAAGCCCCCAGGCATACAAATAAAACCTTGAGAATATTTTACAAACATTACTTTACGAACGAAAAAGTAATCGAAATCTAAACTTTTACCTGGGTCTATCCACGGATTGTCGTGTTGTTCGAAAGGCAATTCTATATTTAAACCAACAGAAGTTCCTTTTCCTCTATTGGCACCTTTGTTACCAGCTTCCATAATTCCTGGTCCACCACCAGTAATAACTCCGTAACCATTTTGTGTTAATTTAAAGGCAATTTCTTCTGCCAATTTATAATAAGGATGATCTGGTTTTGTTCTAGCAGACCCAAAAATAGATACACAAGGGCCAATTTTACTCAGTTTTTCATAACCATCTACAAATTCTGCCATAATTTTAAAAATGGCCCAAGAGTCGTTGGTTTTTATTTCATTCCAAGTTTTTTGCTCTAATTTCTCACGTATTTTTCTATCGTCGTTCGTCATTGTATATTGTTTTATTTTTTTTCTAAAAAGAAAAGCTTGCTAAATTAACTCTTTTTTCAAGAATTTGGCAGTATAACTAGTTTTATGTTTGGCAACTTCTTCTGGAGTTCCAGTGACTAAAATTTTTCCACCTTTTTTTCCACCTTCCATACCCACATCAATTATATAATCTGCTAACTTTACAACATCTAAATTATGTTCAATAATTAGTACAGTATTTCCTTTATTGGCTAATTTATTTAAAACTTCCATAAGCACTCGAATGTCTTCAAAATGTAAACCAGTTGTGGGTTCATCTAAAATATAAAATGTATTACCTGTGTCTCTTTTAGACAGTTCTGAAGCCAGTTTAATACGTTGTGCTTCACCACCAGAAAGTGTGGTAGATTGTTGCCCAAGAGTAATATAACCCAAACCAACATCTTTAATTGTTTTTAGTTTTCTATGAATTTTTGGAATGTTTTCGAAGAAATCTGTAGCATCTTCAATGGTCATGTTTAAAATATCGGAGATAGATTTCCCTTTATAACGAATTTCTAAAGTTTCTCTGTTGAAACGTTTTCCTTGGCAAGTTTCACATTCTACATGCACGTCTGGTAAAAAGTTCATTTCTATAACACGAACTCCACCACCTTGGCAAGTTTCACAGCGTCCGCCTTTTACGTTAAAAGAAAAACGACCTGGTTTGTAACCACGAATGGCAGCTTCAGGCGTTTTGGCAAATAAACTTCTAATTTCGTCAAATGTTTTCGTGTAGGTTGCTGGGTTAGAACGTGGGGTTCTTCCAATTGGAGATTGGTCGATATCAATCACTTTATCTACATGTTCTAAGCCTTCAATTTTTTTATAAGGCATTGGAACTTTAACACCTCTATAAATATGAGCGTTTAAAATTGGATATAAAGTTTCGTTAATTAAGGTCGATTTTCCGCTTCCAGAAACACCTGTAACACAAATCATTTTTCCTAAAGGAAACTCCACAGAAACATTTTTTAAATTATTTCCGCTTGCGCCCTTTAATTTGATGGTTTTTCCATTTCCTTCTCTTCGTTTTTTAGGAACTGCAATTTCTCTTTTTCCTGTAATATAATCCGAAGTTAACGTTCTTTGTTTTTTTAATTCTTTAAAAGTTCCAGAAGAAACAATTTCGCCTCCATGTTTTCCTGCTCCAGGTCCAATATCGAACACAAAATCGGCATGTTCCATCATGTCTTTGTCGTGTTCAACCACCAAAACAGAGTTGCCAATGTTGCGTAATTTAATTAAAGAGTCTATTAATTTTTGATTGTCGCGTTGATGTAAACCAATACTAGGTTCGTCTAAAATATATAAAACCCCCACCAATTGCGAACCAATTTGAGTTGCCAAGCGAATTCTTTGTGCTTCGCCACCAGAAAGCGATTTTGAAGTTCTGTCTAAGGTTAAATAATCTAACCCAACATCTAACAAAAACTGAATGCGAGTGCGTATTTCTTTTAAAATTTCTGATGCAATTGTTAGTTGTTTGTTTGATAACTTCTTTTCGATATTTTTAAACCATCTTGCCAATTCAGCCACGTCCATTTGTGCCAAATCGCTAATGTTTTTATCGGTAATTTTAAAATGAAGCGCCTCTTTTTTTAGACGATTGCCATTGCATGTTGTGCAAGTAACATCGTCCATAAAGTTTTTTGCCCAACGTTTAATTGAGGTGCTTTCTGCACTGTTGTATTGGTTGGTAATAAAGGCAACAATTCCTTCGAAATCTATTTTATAATTTCTGGTAACTCCAACCGTTTTCGATTCAATTTTAAAAGTTTCATTTCCTCCGTGTAAAATAATTTCTAAAGCTTCTTTAGGAATGTTTTTTATAGGGTCTGTTAATTTAAATTGATAACGTTCTGCAATATTTTGAATTTGTTTAAAAATCCAACTATTTTTTTGTTCTCCTAAAGGAACAATTCCACCATTTTTTATCGAAATATTGTTGTCTGGTATTACTTTATCTAGGTTAATTTTATTGGTAATTCCTAAGCCATTACAAGTGCTACAAGCGCCTTTTGGCGAGTTAAAAGAAAACGTATTTGGTTCTGGACTTGGGTATGCAATTCCTGTTGTAGGGCACATGAGTTCTCGACTAAAATAACGAGGATTGTTGTCGTTAATATCAATCACCATCATAATATTATTTCCAGAATACAAAGCTGTTTTTATGGTTTCGTCTAATCTTTTTTCCGATGATTTGTTTACAATCAACCTATCAATAACAACTTCAATATCATGTGTTTTGTAACGATCTAATTTCATACCTTTTTCGATTTCTCGAATTTCTCCATCTACACGAACACGTAAAAAACCTTGTTTCGAAATTTGTTCGAAAAGCTCGCGATAATGCCCTTTTCTAGATTTAATTAATGGCGCTAAAACAGCTATTTTTTTATCAGCAAAATCAGTAAGAATAAGCTCTTTTATCTGCTCATCGGAATAACTTACCATTTTTTCGTTCGTGTTGTAAGAATAAGCGTCACCTGCTCTAGCAAACAACAATCGTAAAAAATCGTAAATTTCTGTAATGGTTCCAACTGTAGAACGTGGACTTTTATTAGTGGTTTTTTGTTCGATGGAAATTACAGGCGAAAGCCCATCAATTTTATCTACATCAGGTCTTTCTAGGCCGCCCAAAAATTGTCTTGCGTATGCCGAAAAAGTTTCAATATAACGTCTTTGTCCTTCTGCATAAATGGTATCAAAAGCTAAAGAAGATTTTCCGCTTCCGCTTAAACCAGTAATTACCACTAATTTTTCGCGTGGAATTTTTACATCAATATTCTTTAAATTATGTACTCTGGCTCCGTAAACTTCTATGTATTCCTGGTCTTTCAAATGTGTGGTTTTTTTCAGAAAAAAAGCAAAGTTACAGAAACCAATTTTAATGCAGAAGAAAATGTAAAACGCTTTTATAAGTTTAACTTTTAATGTTATACTATTTTAAATGATAAATGTGTTATGCACAAAACAAACAAAAGTCTTGCCATAAAATCATAAAATAGTATCTTGCAATAGATTTAAAAAGAAACAATGGACAGTATTCGGCATTATTTTGAAAGAAATGGTTTTGGGGTTTTCTCTAGATTGGCAGATAGGCTAGGAATGAGAGCTGTAAACGTACGATTGTTTTTTATTTATGTTACGTTTTTTACAGTTGGGCTATCTTTTGGTTTGTATTTAACGATGGCTTTTTTGTTAAAGTTAAAAGATAAAATTTACACGAAAAGAAGCTCTGTATTCGATTTATAATTATGCCTATTTTACAATCTAAAATTAATAAAATTGTAGTACTTGTTGTTTCCATTTTAGCAATAGGAACCATTGGTTACATGGGGCTATCTAATTATAATTTAGTAGATGCATTGTACATGACTGTAATTACGGTAACTACAGTTGGTTTTGGAGAACTACGACCCTTTTCTCACGAAGAAAAAATTTTTACAATATTTTTAATTTTAACGAGTATAACAGTTTTTGGATATGCAGTTTCTGCATTTTCGGAATATTTGGTAAGTGGTAAATTATTCGAACATTTTAAACATAAAAAGGTGGAAAAAGAAATAGCACGATTAAAAGGACACACAATTGTTTGTGGTTTTGGTAGAAATGGAAAACAAGCCATCTTAAAATTGGGGAATTACAATAAAAAATTTGTAGTTGTCGAAAAAAATAAAGAAATGATTGAAGCCATAGATATCGAAGGAATGTTAAATATCGAAGGTGATGCAACTTTAGATGAAACTTTAATAAGAGCAGGCATCGAACAAGCCTCTTTTTTAATAACGGCTTTACCTTCGGATGCAGACAATTTATTTGTAGTATTAACAGCCAGTCAGTTAAACCCAAATTGTAAAGTAATTAGTAGAGCCTCTAACGAATCTTCTTATAACAAATTAAAAATTGCAGGAGCAGACAATGTAATTATGCCAGATAAATTGGGTGGAGACCATATGGCTTCTTTAGTAACTACGCCAGATGTTATCGAATTTGTAGATAGACTAACAATAGAAGGAGAAACAACAGCCAATTTAGAAGAAATTGCTGTAAACGACTTGCCAAAAAAATACTTAAATAAAACAATTTTAGATTTAGATTTAAGACGCCAAACAGGTTGTACAGTTATTGGTTTTAGAAACCCAGATAGAGATTATATAATTAACCCAGAAGCAAACATTAAATTAGTGCCAAATTCGCATTTAATTGTTTTAGGAAGACCAGAGCAAATTATAAAACTAAGAGAATTATTTTAATCTAAGAAAGCTAATAATTAGAATTTAAAAATGAAGAAAATTGTTATTACAGGAAGTAATGGGTTGTTAGGGCAGTCTTTATTAAATTTATTACTGCAAGAAAAAGAAAAATACGAAGTAATAGGTTTTTCTAGAGGAAAAAATAGAAGTGGAAGAGACGATTTTAAATATATTTCTATAGATATTACAGAAGAATTAATTCTGAAAGAAAAGCTACAAGAAATAAAACCAGCAGTAATTATAAACACTGCTGCAATGACGCAAGTAGATGATTGTGAGAACAATAAAGAAGCTTGCGATTTGTTAAATGTAACTGTTGTAAAATGGCTTACAGAAATTTCTAAAGTAATAAACGCACATCTAATTCATATTTCAACAGACTTTATTTTTGATGGAAAAAAAGGAAACTACACAGAAACAGATACGCCAAATCCATTAAGTTATTATGGATTATCTAAGTTAAAATCAGAAGAAATTTTAACAAAATCAAATATAAATTACACCATTTTAAGAACCATTTTGGTCTATGGAAAAGTATTTGATATGAGTAGAAATAACATTGTTCTTTGGGTAAAGAAAATGTTAGCACAAAAACAAGAAATTACCATTGTAAACGACCAATTTAGAACCCCAACATATGTAGAAGATTTGGCAATGGCTTGTAAAATTTCTTTAGATAAAAAAGCTACAGGCATTTATCATATTGCTTCCAACGAATTATTAAGCGTTTATGAAATTGCCCAACAAATAGCAGATGCTTTTGCATTAGATAAAAGTTTTATCAAACCAACATCAACATCAACATTAAATCAAACCGCAGCAAGACCTGCCAAAACAGGTTTCGATTTGTCAAAAACAAATAAAGAGCTCGATTTTTACCCAAAATCTTTTAAAGAAGACTTAGAGAGGTTTAAAGAAAAATTAATGTAAAAATCACATTTAACTTATAAAAGTTGTTAAAAGGGCAATTTTTTATGATATTGCGTGCTATTAATTAAAAATACACTAATCATATTTTAATATTATGAAGAAAAAACTTCTTTCGCTGTTATTCTTAGCAGCCCCGTTTTTAGCGTTTGCACAAGAAAAAGGTTTAGATGAACAAATCGATGAAGCATTCGGAAATGCCACAGGTTGGTTTGTTGATATAATTTTTTATCAGATTCCATTTTCAGAAAACGTTAGTATCTATTGGGTGCTGTTTCCGTTAATTTTAGGAGCTTTATATTTTACATTTTATTTCAATTTTATCAACTTTAGAGGTTTTTTTACATCTGTGAATATTGTTAGAGGAAAATATGATGGTTTAGAGGGTAAAGGAGAAAATAAAGCAATTGAAGTTGCTAAAAATGTTTCAACAACAGGTGAAGGAGATAATCCAGATACGATCAGAGTAGAAGGTCATGATGGAGAGGTTTCTCACTTTCAGGCGCTTACTGCAGCATTGTCTGCAACAGTTGGTCTAGGAAATATTGCAGGGGTTGCAATCGCGGTTTCTATTGGTGGTGCAGGTGCTACTTTTTGGATGATTGTTGCTGGCTTTTTAGGAATGGCTTCTAAATTTGTTGAGTGTACATTGGGTGTTAAATATAGAGATATAGAAGCAGACGGAACTGTTTATGGAGGTCCAATGTATTATTTAACAAAAGGGTTAAAAAATAAAACTTTAGGTAAAATTTTGGCTGGAGCATTTGCTATTTTTGTAATTGGAGGATCTTTTGGTGGTGGAAACATGTTTCAAGTAAATCAAGCATTTCAATTAGTAGAAAACATTACTGGAGGAGAGCAATCTTTCTTAAACGGATATGGTTGGGCTTTTGGTATAGTAATGGCAATATTAGTTGGTATTGTAATTATTGGAGGTATTAAGAAGATAGCAAAAGTAACAGACAAGATTGTACCTTTTATGGTGGCAATTTATGTTCTAGCATCTTTATATGTAATTTTCTTTAATTATGATATGATTGGAGATGCATTTTTGCAAATTTTCCATGGAGCATTTAGTCCAGAAGGAATCGCAGGTGGTGCAGTAGGTGTTTTGGTACAAGGATTTAGAAGAGCTGCTTTTTCAAACGAAGCAGGTATTGGTTCTGCATCTATTGCACATTCAGCAGTAAAAACAAAATATGCAGCTAGTGAAGGTATGGTTGCTTTATTAGAACCTTTTATAGACACAGTTGTAGTTTGTACAATGACAGCTTTGGTATTAATTATTACAGGAAATGTAACAGCAGAAAATGCGTCTCTAAATGATGCTCAAGCAATTTTATTAACATCAGGAGCATTCGAATCTGCGATTTCTTGGTTTCCTTATGTTTTAACAGTTGCGGTTGTTTTATTTGCATTTAGTTCTATGATTTCTTGGTCTTACTACGGCTTTCAAGGTTGGGCATATTTATTCGGAAGATCTAAAAAAATGGAATATACATATAAAGTAATCTTTTGTGTATTTGTAGTAATTGGTGCAGCAGCGAGTTTAGGTTCTGTAATTGGTTTCTCAGATGCGATGGTTTTTGCGATGATGGTACCCAATATGATTGGTTTAATTTTCTTAGCACCAAAAGTAAAAGCAGAGTTAAAAAGATATATGGGGGCAATAAAAGCTTCCAAAGCATAATATGTAAAATGTTACAACATGAGTATATTCAAATCCCATTTCTGGTATAATAAAAGCCAAAGAAATGGGATTTTTCTTTTAGTACTATTAATTATTGTATTTCAAAGTATTATTGTTTTTGTTGACTTTTCTTCAGATGTAATGGTTAGTACAGAAACTCCAAAAGTTCTTGCTTTTCAACATAAAATAGACAGTCTTCGAAAAGTTGAAATTGAAAACAGAAAACCCAAAATAACCCCTTTCAATCCAAACTATATTACAGATTTTAAGGGCGAGCAATTAGGAATGTCTTTAGAAGAAATAGATAGGTTACTAGCTTTTAGAAAAACGAGTAAATTTATCAATTCAAAAAAAGAATTTCAACAAATCACAAAAGTTTCAGACAGTTTACTTGATAAAATTTCTCCGCATTTTAAGTTTCCAGACTGGGTAGTTCAAAAAAATCAAAATAAATACAGCAATCAAAATGTCATTTCGAGCGGAGTCGAGGAATCTCGAAAACCAAAATATAAACTTACTACAAACGATATTAACAAAGCAACCGCACAAGATTTTCAAACAATAAACGGAATTGGACCAGCATTTTCAAAAAGAATTATTAAGTACCGCTCTAAATTACAAGGGTTTTCATTTCAAAACCAACTCTACGAAGTTTGGGGCTTAGAAAAACAAGTCGCCGATAGCGTATTAGAAACATTTAAAATATTCGACAAACCAAAAATTAAAACTCAAAATATAAACACAATTACTTTCAAGCAGTTACTTAAAAATCCATATATCGATTACGAATTGTGCAAAAAAATATTTAATTATAGAGACGAAGTTGCAGAGATTCAAAATATATCAGAATTAAAAAATATCAAAGGCTTTCCTTTAGATAAATATGATAGAATAGTCTTATATTTGGTTGCTGAATAAACAACTCAAATTAGTACCGCATGAATAATATGTATTTTACTGAAGAACACGAATTTTTTCGTACAAGTTTTAGAGATTTTTTGCAAAAAGAAGTCGTTCCTCATATCGAAAAATGGGAAAAAACAGGAACCATAGATCGTTTTATTTGGAAAAAATTTGGCGAAATGGGCTATTTTGGTTTATCTACTCCAGAAGAATATGGAGGTATGGATGTGGATCTTTTTTATACCGTAATTTTTTTAGAAGAATTGCAAAAAATAAACTCAGGAGGTTTTGCTGCTGCAATGTGGGCGCACGAATATTTAGCGATGACACACCTAAACAAAGAAGCAAGCGAAGCAACCAAACAAAAATACCTAGTGCCAAGTGTAACAGGAGATAAAATTGGTTGTTTGTGTATCACAGAACCTTTTGGAGGTTCCGATGTTGCAGGAATGCGTTCTACAGCGATAAAAAAAGGAGATAAATATATTTTAAATGGCTCTAAAACATTTATCACAAACGGAATTTATTCCGATTATTTAATAGTTGCCGCAAAAACAGATCCTTCAGATAAATACAAAGGAATTAGTATTTTTGTAGTAGATAGAGATGCAAAAGGAGTTTCTGCAACTAAATTAGATAAATTAGGTTGGAGAGCTTCAGATACAGGAGAAATTGCGTTCGATAACGTAGAAATTCCAGCAGAAAATTTAATGGGAGAAGAAGGAAAAGGTTTTCCATACATTATGCAACACTTTGCCCTAGAGCGCTTAGTTATGGGAATAAATGCACACGCAAGAGCAGAATATGCTGTAGATTATGCAATTAACTACATGAAAGAAAGAGTTGCTTTTGGTAAGTCGTTAGATAAGTTTCAAGCATTAAGACATAAAATTGCTGAAATGGCAAGTAGAATCGACATGTGTAGAGAATACAATTACTCGATTGCCAAACGTTTAAACGATGGTAAATATGTTGTTAAAGAGGCAAGTATGTCTAAATTATTATCAACAAAAATGGCAGACGAAGTAGTTTACGAAGCACTTCAAATGTTAGGCGGTTATGGGTATATGGAAGATTACCCAATGGCTCGTTTACTGCGCGACAGTAGGTTAGGGCCCATTGGAGGAGGTACTTCAGAAATCTTAAAAGAAATCATCGCTAAAATGATAATTGATAACAAAGAATACAAACCAGCGACCTAAATAAGGTTAAAAAAATATAAATATCCTGTAAAAGCCCAAAATTTTACAGGATATTTTATTTTACGGTAATTGCAAATGATCAATGGCATTACGTCGAATTCATGTTGAAAAAAGTCAGGTTTTCTATCATTATAAAAAAAGAATAACACTTGTTTTGAGTGAAGTTTAAAAGTTTTATCTCTAACGTAAATTCAAGTATAGAAAAATAATTTAGTTTTTAGAATTGCCAATTCATAATTTGTAATTACCTTTGCAGTCCAAAAAATAAACCCAATAGTTTAAATACTATTTAAAAAATATAAAAGATACTTATGAAGGGAGGTGCCAACTTATGTTAATTATACCTATTAAAGAAGGAGAAAACATCGATAGAGCTTTAAAACGTTACAAACGAAAATTCGACCGTACAAAAACAATGAAGAACTTGCGTAATAGAAAGAACTTCACGAAACCTTCAGTAGCAAAAAGAGCTCAAAGAATAAAAGCTTCTTACGTTCAAAAATTAAGAACACAAGAAGAAGTAGGGTAGTGCAACTCAATTTTGATGAATCTAAAATATTTTCTCAAAATTGTAAGTTGAACCAATCTCGGTAAAAAGCAAGATTTCTTATTAAGATATCTGTTATCAATATAAAAAACTCGTAATATTAAAGTATGTTACGAGTTTTTTTGTGTCTAATTTTAGTAACTTTGACTTTAAATAAGTCTAGAATTCAAAACCTTGAACGTTTTAATAGCCTCTTTTTTGGAATACCTTGCGTTAGAAAAACAATACGCTAAGCATACAGTTACGGCATATAAAACAGATTTGTTATCTTTTAAAGACTTTTGCGAAACAGAATACGACATAGAAAATCTTTTAGAAGTACATTATCCAATTGTAAGAAGTTGGGTGGTTTATTTAGTTGACTTAAACATTTCAAACAGAAGTATTAATAGAAAAGCAACTTCACTAAAATCTTTTTATAAATTTCTTCAAAAAATAGGTCACATAGAAGCCAATCCACTAGCAAAATTTAAAGCCTTAAAAGTCGAGAAAAAAGTACAAGTTCCATTTTCAAAAAAAGAAATTAATAAAGTAATTGATGCAATCGATTTAGATAGCGATTTTATATCAATCAGAAATAAATTAATAGTAGAGTTTTTTTACTCTATGGGATTAAGAAGAATAGAGCTAGTTCGTATAAAAGAATCCGACATAAGCCTATCTAACAAAACCATTAAAATTTTAGGAAAAAGAAATAAAGAGCGTTTCGTACCAATATTAGATTCGGTTTTAGAAACTTTAAGAAAATATTTAGAACTAAAAAAACAATACCCTACTTTAGAAAACGTTTTATTTATAACTGAAAGAGGAAATAAAATTTATGAAACACTTGTTTACAGAATTATAAATACTTATTTTAGTCAAGTCTCTTCAAAGGTAAAAAAGAGTCCTCATATACTTAGGCATTCTTTTGCAACAGACCTTTTAAATGCAGGGGCAGATTTAAACTCAGTTAAGGAATTGCTAGGGCATTCATCCTTAGCTTCAACACAAGTCTATATACATAATAGTCTTGATGCAATAAAAAAAGTGTATAACCAAGCTCACCCTAGGAGCAAAAAAAAAGAATGATTTATGAAAGTATTCACACAATCCGTTAATTTTAATGCAGACAGCGAATTAATTAAATTTGTAGAGAAAAAGGTCGAGTCTCTAGTTAAGTTTCACGATAAAATAGTAGATGCAGAGGTTTTTTTAAAGGTACTGAACACAAGTGACAAAGAAAATAAAATCACAGAAGTAAAAATTAACATCCCAGGAAGCGAGCTAATTGTTAAAAGAGAAACAAAAACCTTCGAAGAAGGAGTAAATTCGGCAGTAGATAACTTAAAAAGACAGCTAAAAAGATCTAAAGAAAAACATAGAGATTCTTTAATTTCATAAAAAGATTAAAAAAAGTAAAAAAAATAATTATAAAAAGTTTTAGAATATAAAAAAACTTTATACATTTGCAATCCGTTAGAAATAGCGGGTTGTTTTTTTACAACAAAAGCCGATGTAGCTCAGCTGGCTAGAGCAGCTGATTTGTAATCAGCAGGTCGTGGGTTCGAGTCCCTCCATCGGCTCTAAGAAAACAAATAAAGTTCATTAAAATAGTAAATTTCGGGGAGATACTCAAGCGGCCAACGAGGACGGACTGTAACTCCGTTGACTATGTCTTCGCAGGTTCGAATCCTGCTCTCCCCACAATTTATATATTGCGAAAGTAGCTCAGTTGGTAGAGCGTCAGCCTTCCAAGCTGAATGTCGCCGGTTCGAACCCGGTCTTTCGCTCAAAGATTTTTGTTGTAAAGAAATTTAGATAGATTTTTTTAAACAGCAAAAAAAGTAGGAAAAGAAGTTTGTGCAGAGCCTAGTCGAAGTAAATCCGGTCTTTTGCTCAAAATTATCAACAAGCCGGTGTAGCTCAGTTGGTAGAGCGCATCCTTGGTAGGGATGAGGTCGTGGGTTCAAGTCCCATCATTGGCTCACTAATACGTATTATCAGACACTAAATATATTTAAACTAAGAATTAAAATTAATAATTATGGCAAAAGGAACTTTTGACCGTTCGAAACCACACTTAAACATTGGTACTATCGGACACGTAGATCACGGTAAAACAACTTTAACTGCGGCTATTACTAAAGTATTAGCTGATGCAGGTTTCTCTGAGGCTAAATCTTTTGATCAGATTGATAACGCTCCAGAAGAAAAAGAAAGAGGTATTACAATTAATACTTCACACGTAGAATACCAGACAGCTAATCGTCACTATGCACACGTTGACTGTCCAGGTCACGCGGATTATGTAAAAAACATGGTTACTGGTGCTGCGCAAATGGATGGAGCTATTTTAGTGGTTGCGGCTACAGATGGTCCTATGCCACAAACTAGAGAGCATATCTTATTAGGTCGTCAAGTAGGTATTCCACGTATCGTTGTTTTCTTAAACAAAGTTGATATGGTTGATGATGAAGAGCTTTTAGAATTAGTAGATATGGAAGTTAGAGAATTATTGTCTTTCTATGAATATGATGGAGATAATGGTCCTGTAGTTTCAGGTTCTGCTTTAGGAGCTTTAAATGGTGAGCAAAAATGGGTTGACACAGTTTTAGAATTGATGGAAGCTTGTGACTCATGGATTGAAGAGCCTTTAAGAGAGGTTGATAAAGATTTCTTAATGCCTGTTGAAGATGTATTTTCTATTACAGGTCGTGGTACAGTAGCAACTGGACGTATCGAAACTGGTATCGCAAACACAGGAGATACTGTAGATATTATTGGTATGGGGGCAGAAAAAATGTCTTCTACAATTACAGGTATCGAGATGTTCCGTCAAATCTTAGATAGAGGTGAGGCAGGAGATAACGCAGGTATCTTATTAAGAGGTATTGCAAAAGAAGATATCAAAAGAGGAATGGTTATCTGTAAACCAGGTTCTGTAACTCCACACGCTAAATTTAAAGCAGAGGTATATGTTCTTAAAAAAGAAGAAGGTGGACGTCACACTCCATTCCATAACAACTATCGTCCACAGTTCTATGTAAGAACTACAGATGTTACAGGTACTATTAACTTACCTTCAGGAGTTGAAATGGTTATGCCAGGAGATAACTTAACAATTACAGTTGATTTGATTCAGCCAATCGCATTAAACGTAGGTTTACGTTTTGCAATCCGTGAAGGTGGTAGAACAGTTGGTGCAGGTCAAGTAACCGAATTACTAGACTAATTTTCTATTAGTTTATTAATTGATAAATATAAAAGGTATTCCGTTTTTAACGGAATACCTTTATCAATGAAATAATAAACGGGCGTAGTTCAGCGGTAGAGCACTGGTCTCCAAAACCAGCTGTCGGGAGTTCGAATCTCTCCGCCCGTGCAAATAAAATACGAAAAATAAAAGTTTTACTAAACAAAGTCAAAGCAAACTTATTTCATTCGTAAAAAACAAACAGGTAAGATGAACTTTATACAATATATCAAAGATTCTTTTGAAGAATTAAATAACCACATGACGTGGATTTCTAAAGAAGAAGCTCAAAAAACAACTGTAACTGTAGCTGTGTTTACAATTTTGTTTGCATTAGCAGTTGCTGGTATAGATTATGTTTTTCAAACAGGATTAGACAATTATTTCAAATTATTTTAATAAAATAAATTATGGCTGATTCAGTGATGAAATGGTATGTTGTAAGAGCCATTGGAGGACAAGAAAATAAAGTAAAAGCTTATATAGAAACAGAAATTTCTAGAGTGGGTTTATCTGACTATGTAAGTCAAGTTATCGTACCAACAGAAAAAGTTGTTCAAATAAGAAATGGTAAAAAAGTAAACAGAGAAAGAGTTTATTTTCCAGGATATATTATGATTGAGGCAAACCTCTCAGGAGAAGTGCCTCACGTTATAAAAGCAATCACAGGAGTTATCGGTTTTTTAGGTGAAACTAAAGGAGGTGAGCCTGTTCCAATGCGTAAGTCGGAAGTAAATAGAATGTTAGGTAAAGTTGATGAACTTTCGGTTCAAGACGAAAACGTTGCAATTCCTTACAATGTTGGAGAAACCGTAAAAGTTGTAGATGGTCCTTTCAACGGATTTGATGGAACTATTGAAAAAGTAAACGAAGAGAAGCGTAAACTAGAAGTAATGGTAAAAATTTTCGGAAGAAAAACACCATTAGAACTAAGTTATATGCAAGTAGAAAAAATATAATTGTTACACAGTATATATAATACCGGTTTGTTTTAATGCTTCCAAAATTAAAATAAATCATTAAACATTTTAAAATGGCAAAAGAAGTTAGTAAAGTAGTTAAATTACAAGTAAGGGGAGGCGCAGCGAATCCATCGCCGCCGGTTGGACCCGCTTTAGGTGCTGCTGGTGTTAACATTATGGAGTTTTGTAAACAGTTTAATGCAAGAACGCAAGACAAACAAGGTAAAGTGTTACCTGTTGTGATAACTGTTTTTAAAGATAAATCGTTCGATTTTATCGTAAAAACTCCTCCTGCGGCAGTCCAGTTACTAGAAGCGGCCAAAATTAAAAAAGGTTCAGGAGAACCAAACAGAAAGAAAGTAGCATCAATTACTTGGGATCAAATTAAAGTAATTGCAGAAGACAAAATGGTAGATTTAAATGCCTTTGAAATTTCTTCGGCAATGCGAATGATTGCAGGTACAGCACGTTCTATGGGATTAACAGTAAAAGGTAATGCACCAGCATAAACTTTATAAAAAGTAGTAAAATGGCAAAATTAACAAAAAAGCAAAAAGTAGCTTACGCAAAAGTAGATAGCTCTATATCTTACGATTTAGCAGCAGCTTCTGCGTTAGTCAAAGACATTACGAATGTAAAGTTTGATGCATCAGTAGATTTAGCAATACGTTTAGGAGTAGATCCTCGTAAAGCAAATCAAATGGTACGTGGTGTGGTAACATTACCTCACGGAACAGGTAAAGATGTAAAAGTTTTAGCATTGGTAACCCCAGACAAAGAAGCAGAAGCTAAAGAAGCTGGTGCAGATTATGTAGGGTTAGACGAATACCTTCAAAAAATTAAAGGAGGTTGGACAGATGTAGATGTTATTATTACAATGCCTAGTGTAATGGGTAAATTAGGTCCTTTAGGTAGAATTTTAGGTCCTAGAGGTTTAATGCCAAACCCAAAAACAGGTACAGTAACAATGGACGTTGCCAAAGCTGTTCAAGATGTAAAAGCGGGTAAAATCGATTTTAAAGTAGATAAAACTGGAATTGTACATGCAGCAATCGGAAAAGTATCTTTTGATGCTAAAAAGATTGCAGAGAATGCAAACGAGTTAATACAAACAATTATTAAATTGAAACCTACTACAGCAAAAGGAACCTACGTAAAAAGCGTTTTTATGTCTAGTACAATGAGTCCTAGTATTCCTGTTGAAGTAAAAACTGTTTAATACGTTAAAACTTATAATTATGACTAGAGAAGAAAAATCACAAGTAATACAAGATTTAACAGCAGTATTAGCAGACACTAACACGATTTATTTAGCAGATATTTCTGGATTAAACGCACAAGCTACCTCTAATTTACGTAGAGCTTGTTTTAAAGCAGGTGTTCAGTTATCCGTTGTTAAAAATACATTACTTGCAAAAGCAATGGAAGCATCAGATAAAGATTTTGGTGAACTTCCAGCAACATTAAAAGGGAATACTTCAATGATGGTTTCTGAAGCAGCAAATGCTCCAGCTAAATTAATTAAAGAATTTAGAAAAAAATCTAAGAAACCTTTATTAAAAGGAGCTTATGCAGAAGAATCTGTATATATTGGAGACGATCAATTAGATGCTTTAGTAGATATTAAGTCTAGAGAAGAATTAATTGGAGAAATCATTGGATTATTACAATCGCCAGCCAAAAATGTTATTTCGGCATTACAATCTGGTGGTCAAACACTTTCAGGTATTATTAAAACATTATCTGAAAAATAATTAAGCGCACAAATAAAACTAAAATAAACAAATTTTAAAACAATTAAAATGGCAGAATTAAAAGATTTCGCAGAGCAATTAGTTAACTTAACAGTAAAAGAAGTTAATGAATTAGCTACTATTTTAAAAGAAGAGTATGGTATCGAGCCAGCTGCAGCAGCAGTTGCAGTAGCAGGTCCAGCAGCAGGTGGAGGAGATGACGCCGCAGACGAACAAACTGAATTCGATGTAATCTTAACAGCAGCAGGTGGTTCTAAACTAGCAGTAGTAAAGTTAGTTAAAGAATTAACTGGTTTAGGATTAAAAGAAGCAAAAGGTATCGTAGATAGCGCTCCAGCAGCAGTAAAAGAAGGAGTATCTAAAGACGAGGCAGAAGGTCTTAAAAAGTCTTTAGAAGAAGCAGGAGCAGAGGTAGAGCTTAAATAAGCTTTTATCCCGAAGTTTCGGGCAAACAAATTTAGGTTTAGGTACTAAAAACAATGTTTTTAGACCTAAACCATTTTGTGTATATATTCGTTCTTTATTTTAATTCAAGATTTTAATCAAAAAAATATTCTCTTTTGGCAACGAAAAACACTACTGAAAGAATCAACTTCGCTACTTCTCAAATGATCAAAGAATATCCAGACTTTTTGGATATTCAGGTAAAGTCTTTCCAAGACTTTTTCCAACTTCAAACAAAAGCAGAAGAAAGAGGTGAAGAAGGTTTGTACAAAACCTTTATGGATAACTTTCCAATTACAGATACAAGAAACCAATTTGTATTAGAATTTTTAGACTACTTTGTAGATCCTCCAAGATACTCAATTCAAGAATGTATCGAGAGAGGTTTAACACATAGTGTACCTTTAAAAGCACGTCTTAAACTATATTGTACAGATCCAGAACACGAAGATTTTGAAACAATCGTACAAGATGTATATCTTGGTACCATACCTTACATGACCAATTCTGGTACCTTTGTAATCAATGGTGCAGAACGTGTGGTGGTTTCTCAATTACATAGATCTCCGGGGGTATTCTTCGGACAATCATTCCACGCAAACGGTACAAAATTATACTCTGCAAGAGTAATTCCTTTTAAAGGATCTTGGATAGAGTTTGCTACCGATATCAATCAAGTAATGTATGCTTATATTGATAGAAAGAAAAAATTACCAGTAACCACATTATTCAGAGCCATTGGTTTTGAAAGAGATAAAGATATATTAGAAATTTTTGACCTTGCAGAAGAAGTAAAAGTTTCTAAAGCTGGATTAAAAAAAGTATTAGGCAGAAAATTAGCAGCTAGAGTTTTAAAAACTTGGCACGAAGATTTCGTAGATGAAGATACTGGAGAAGTTGTATCTATCGAAAGAAATGAAATAATTTTCGATCGTGACACAATCTTAGAAAAAGAACATATAGACGAAATAATAGAAGCAGGTGCTAAAACGGTTTTACTTCATAAAGAAGATAACCATATGGCAGACTATGCGATTATTCATAATACATTACAAAAAGACCCTACAAATTCAGAAAAAGAAGCTGTAGAACATATTTATAGACAATTACGTAATGCAGAACCGCCAGACGAAGAAACTGCAAGAGGTATTATAGACAAGTTGTTCTTTTCTGAACAACGTTATAATTTAGGTGAAGTTGGTCGTTTTAGAATGAACACAAAACTTCAGTTAAATGAGCCAATGGATCAAAAAGTATTATCGAAATTAGATATTATAACCATTATTAAATATTTAATTGAGTTAATTAATTCTAAAGCAGAAGTAGATGATATCGATCACTTATCTAACAGACGTGTAAGAACTGTTGGAGAGCAATTAGCAGGTCAGTTTGGTGTTGGTTTAGCACGTATGGCTAGAACCATTCGCGAACGTATGAATGTGCGTGACAACGAAGTATTTACACCAATCGATTTAATTAATGCAAAAACATTATCATCGGTAATTAATTCTTTCTTTGGAACGAATCAATTATCTCAATTTATGGATCAAACGAATCCATTAGCAGAAATTACCCATAAACGTCGTTTATCTGCATTAGGACCTGGAGGTTTATCTAGAGAAAGAGCAGGGTTTGAGGTTCGTGACGTTCACTACACGCATTATGGTCGTTTATGTCCAATTGAAACTCCAGAAGGACCGAATATTGGTTTAATTTCTTCACTAGCAGTATTTGCAAAAGTGAACAATTTAGGTTTTATCGAAACACCTTATAGAAAAGTAAGCGAAGGTGTTGTTGCAAATGAAGAACCAACCTATTTAAGTGCAGAAGAAGAAGAAGGAATGCGTTTTGCACAATCTAACATCGAGTTAGATGAAAAAGGTGCTTTTAAAGAAGATCGAATTATTTCTAGAGAAGGTGGTGATTTCCCTGTGGTAACCCCACAAGAAGTTCAATATATGGATGTCGCTCCTAATCAAATTGCATCAATATCAGCCTCCTTAATTCCTTTCTTAGAGCATGATGATGCCAACCGTGCATTAATGGGTTCGAACATGATGCGTCAAGCAGTTCCATTATTAAGACCAGAAGCTCCAATCGTTGGTACAGGATTAGAACGTAGAGTAGCAAAAGACTCTCGTATTTTAATTAATGCCGAAGGAAATGGAGTTGTAGAATATGTAGATGCAAACAAAATAACAATTAAATACGATAGAACAGAAGAAGAAAGAATGGTTAGTTTCGATTCTGATGAAGTCTCTTACGATTTAATTAAATTTAGAAAAACCAACCAAGGCACCTCCATCAACCTAAAACCTATTGTTCAAAAAGGAGATCGAGTAGAAGAAGGGCAAGTTCTTTGTGAAGGTTATGCAACACAACAAGGAGAATTAGCTTTAGGAAGAAATATGAAAGTGGCCTTTATGCCTTGGAAAGGATATAATTTTGAGGATGCCATTGTAATTTCCGAAAAAGTAGTTCGTGAAGATATCTTTACATCCATTCATATCGATGAGTATTCTTTAGATGTTAGAGATACAAAATTAGGAACCGAAGAGTTAACTAACGATATTCCTAACGTTTCTGAAGAAGCTACCAGTAATTTAGATGAAAATGGAATGATAAGAATTGGAGCAGAAGTAAATCCTGGTGATATCTTAATAGGTAAAATAACACCAAAAGGAGAATCTGACCCAACACCAGAAGAAAAATTATTACGCGCTATTTTTGGAGACAAAGCAGGTGATGTAAAAGATGCATCATTAAAAGCTTCACCATCATTAAGAGGGGTAGTAATTGATAAAAAATTATTTAAAAGAGCTGTAAAAGATAAAAACAAAAGATTAAGAGATAAAGAAGCAGTTGCTGCTTTAGAAGCTTCTTTTGTGTCTAAATTCGAAGGCTTAAAAGACCAATTAATAGAGAAATTATTCAATTTAGTTAGTGGAAAAACATCGCAAGGAGTATTTAATGATTTAGGTGAAGAAGTATTGCCAAAAGGTAAAAAATATACACTTAAAATGTTAAACTCTGTTGACGATTACGTGCACTTAACAGGTTCTTGGACAACAGATAAAGAATTAAACGATTTAGTAGGTGAACTAGTTCACAATTACAAAATTAAAGTAAACGATTTACAAGGTTCTTTACGTCGTCAAAAATTTACAATCTCTGTAGGAGACGAATTACCAGCAGGAATTTTAAAACTAGCCAAAGTTTACATCGCTAAAAAACGTAAGTTAAAAGTAGGTGATAAAATGGCAGGACGTCATGGAAACAAAGGTATTGTAGCTCGTATTGTAAGAGCAGAAGATATGCCTTTCTTAGAAGACGGAACTCCAGTAGATATTGTATTAAATCCATTAGGGGTACCTTCTCGTATGAATATTGGTCAAATTTATGAAACTGTTCTTGGTTGGGCAGGTCAAAAATTAAATAAGAAGTATGCAACACCAATTTTCGATGGAGCATCTTTAGATCAAATTAATGCTTATACAGACGAAGCTGGTGTACCAAGATTCGGACACACTTATTTATACGATGGAGGCACAGGAAAACGTTTCGATCAACCAGCAACTGTTGGTATTATTTATATGATTAAGTTAGGGCACATGATTGAAGATAAAATGCATGCGCGTTCTATAGGACCTTATTCATTAATTACACAACAACCACTAGGAGGTAAAGCACAATTTGGTGGTCAACGTTTTGGAGAAATGGAAGTTTGGGCACTTGAAGCCTATGGTGCATCAAGTATCTTAAGAGAAATTTTAACTGTAAAATCGGATGATGTTATGGGAAGAGCCAAAACATACGAAAGTATTGTAAAAGGCGAAGCTATGCCAGAACCAGGTTTACCAGAATCATTTAACGTATTAATGCACGAATTGAAAGGTTTAGGTTTAGACGTTAGATTAGAAGAATAATTTTTAATAGTAAGCAGTATAACAGTCTGCAGCTTGCAGTCCACTTTTAGTGATGTAAACTGAAGACTGCTAACTGAAGACTGAAGACTATAAAAACATGGCAAGAAAACAAGAGAAGTACACTGTAAAAAAGTTTAATAAAATCTCGATTGGTTTATCATCTCCAGAAGCAATTTTAGAAGCTTCGAGAGGAGAGGTGTTAAAACCAGAAACTATAAACTACCGAACACACAAACCAGAAAGAGATGGTTTATTTTGTGAGCGTATCTTTGGTCCTGTAAAGGATTATGAGTGTGCTTGTGGAAAATACAAAAGAATTCGTTACAAAGGAATCGTTTGTGATCGATGTGGGGTAGAAGTAACAGAAAAGAAAGTACGTAGAGATCGAGTAGGACACATTAACCTAGTGGTTCCTGTTGCTCATATTTGGTACTTTAGATCATTACCTAACAAAATGGGATACCTTTTAGGATTGCCATCTAAAAAGTTAGACATGATTATTTACTACGAACGTTACGTAGTAATTCAACCAGGTATCGCAAAAGGACCTGAAGGCGAACCATTACAAAAAATGGACTTCTTAACAGAAGAAGAATATTTAGATATTGTTGATGAGTTGCCACAAGAAAATCAATATAAAGACGATGCAGACCCAGATAAGTTTATCGCTAAAATGGGTGCAGAATGTTTAATAGATTTATTAGCACGTATCGATTTAGATGCGTTGTCTTTTGAATTAAGACACAAAGCAAATACAGAAACATCTAAACAACGTAAAACAGAAGCATTAAAACGTTTAAATGTTGTTGAAGCATTCAGAGATTCTCAAAAAAATAGAGAAAACAACCCTGAATGGATGATTATGAAGGCAATACCAGTAATTCCACCAGAATTACGCCCATTAGTGCCTTTAGATGGAGGTCGTTTTGCAACTTCAGATTTAAATGATTTATATCGTAGAGTAATTATTAGAAACAATCGTTTAAAAAGATTGGTAGAGATAAAAGCTCCTGAAGTAATTTTACGTAACGAAAAACGTATGTTGCAAGAATCTGTAGATTCGTTATTCGACAACACACGTAAATCATCAGCAGTAAAAACAGAATCTAACAGACCTTTAAAATCTTTATCAGATTCGTTAAAAGGTAAACAAGGACGTTTCCGTCAGAATTTATTAGGAAAACGTGTAGATTATTCAGCACGTTCTGTAATTGTTGTTGGACCAGAATTAAAATTATCAGAATGTGGTATCCCAAAAGATATGGCAGCTGAGCTTTACAAGCCTTTTGTAATTCGTAAATTAATTGAAAGAGGAATTGTAAAAACAGTTAAATCTGCGAAGAAAATAATCGATAGAAAAGAACCAGTTGTTTGGGATATTTTAGAAAATGTAATTAAAGGGCATCCAGTTTTATTAAACAGAGCTCCTACTTTACATAGATTGGGTATTCAAGCATTTCAACCAAAATTAATCGAAGGAAAAGCAATTCAATTACACCCATTAGTTTGTACAGCCTTTAATGCCGATTTTGATGGAGATCAAATGGCAGTGCATTTACCACTAGGACCAGAAGCTATTTTAGAAGCGCAAATACTAATGTTGGCTTCTCACAATATCTTAAACCCTGCAAATGGTGCACCAGTAACGGTGCCTTCTCAAGACATGGTACTTGGTTTATACTACATGACCAAAGAAAGAGTTTCTACTCCAGAAGTTCCAATTAAAGGAGAAGGATTAACTTTCTACTCACCAGAAGAAGTAACCATTGCTTTTAACGAAGAAAAAGTTGACTTAAATGCTGGAATTAAAGTAAGAACTCAAGATATTAACGAAAACGGAGAACAAGTAACTAAAATTATAAAAACTACTGTAGGTAGAGTTTTATTTAATGAAGTTGTACCTCCTGCAGCAGGATATATTAATGAAGTACTAACTAAGAAAAACTTACGTGGTATTATCGGGGCATTTTAAAAGCTACAGATATTCCTACAACAGGAGAATTCTTAGACCAAATAAAAAATATGGGATATAAATTCGCTTTCCAAGGTGGTTTATCATTCTCATTAGGAGATATTATTATTCCTGACGAAAAACAATCGATGATTGATGAAGCGAACAAAGAAGTAGATATCATCGTAGGAAACTATAACATGGGTATGTTAACGCAAAAAGAGCGTTACAATCAGGTAATTGATGTTTGGGGTTCCACCAACAATCGATTAACTGAATTATCTATGAAAAATTTGCGTGAAGACCAACAAGGTTTCAACTCAGTATATATGATGCTTGATTCTGGAGCAAGGGGTTCTAAAGAGCAAATTCGTCAGTTAACAGGTATGCGTGGATTAATGGCGAAACCTAAAAAATCTACAGCAGGTGGTGGAGAAATTATCGAAAACCCAATTCTTTCGAACTTTAAAGAAGGTTTATCGATCTTAGAATACTTTATCTCTACACACGGTGCACGTAAAGGATTGGCAGATACCGCTTTAAAAACCGCAGATGCAGGTTATTTAACTCGTAGATTGGTAGATGTTTCTCAAGATGTTATTATTAATGAAGAAGATTGTGGTACACTAAGAGGTTTAGAAGTTGCTCCATTGAAGAAAAATGATGAGATTGTAGAATCTTTAGCAGACAGAATCGAAGGAAGAGTTTCTTTAAACAACGTTTATCACCCATTAACAGACGAACTTCTTTTAGAAGCAAACCAACCAATTACCTCTCAATTAGCAGAAGCAGTTGATAAATCTGGTATAGATAGTGTAGAAGTAAGATCTCCATTATCATGTGAATCTTCTAAAGGTATTTGTGCAAAATGTTATGGACAAAGTTTATCTACCCGTAACAAAGTACAAATAGGTGAAGCAGTTGGTGTAATTGCAGCACAATCTATTGGAGAACCAGGTACACAGTTAACATTACGTACATTCCACGTTGGTGGAGTTGCTGGTAACATTTCCGAAGATAATAAATTAATTGCAAAGTTCGATGGTAATGTAATAATAGAAGATTTAAGAACAGTAGTAGGTAAAGATAGCGAAGGAAACGATGTAGATATTGTAATCTCTAGAACTGCTGAAATTAAAATTGTAGATAAGAAAACAGGAATTACACAAAGTACCAATATTTTACCTTACGGTTCTATCATTTTCGATAAAGATAGAAAGACCATTAAAAAAGGAGATGCAATTGTACAATGGGATCCATTTAACGGTGTAATTATTTCTGAATTTGCAGGAAAAGTAAAATTCGATAACTTAGAACAAGGTATTAACTACTCTGTAGAAATCGACGAGCAAACTGGTTTCCAAGAAAAAGTAATGATTGACTCTAAGAACAAGAAAATCATCGCATCTTTAATTATTGAAGATAAAGATGGTAACGCCTTACGTTCTTACAGTTTACCAGTAGGTGCACACTTAATGGTTAACGATGGAGATAAAGTAGCACAAGGTCATACTTTAGTTAAAATACCAAGAAAATCTGGTAAAGCAGGAGATATTACTGGAGGTTTACCACGTGTAACAGAGTTATTCGAAGCACGTAACCCTTCGAACCCTTCTGTAGTTTCAGAAATCGATGGTGTGGTTTCTTTCGGAAAAATAAAAAGAGGTAATAGAGAAATTATTGTTGAGTCTAAAACAGGAGATGTTAGAAAGTATTTGGTAAAATTATCTAACCAAATTTTAGTTCAAGAAAACGACTTTATTAAAGCAGGTATGCCATTATCAGACGGGGCAACAACTCCTTCAGATATTTTAAGAATCAAAGGACCTTCTGCAGTACAAGAATACTTAGTAAACGAAATTCAAGAAGTATATCGTTTACAAGGTGTAAAAATTAACGACAAACATTTCGAGGTTGTAGTTCGTCAAATGATGCGTAAAGTTAGAATTATAGATTCTGGAGATACTTTATTCCTAGAGAATCAATTAATTCATAAAAACGACTTTATCGAAGAAAATGATGCAATTTATGGAATGAAAGTTGTCGAAGATGCTGGAGATTCAGAAAACTTAAAACCGGGTCAAATTATTTCTGCACGTCAATTAAGAGACGAGAACTCTTTATTGAGAAGAAACGACCAAAACTTAGTAACCGCAAGAGATGCAAAACCTGCAACAGCAGAACAAGTTTTACAAGGTATTACAAGAGCTTCTTTACAAACAAAGTCGTTTATTTCTGCAGCTTCTTTCCAAGAAACTACAAAAGTATTAAACGAGGCTGCTGTAAGTGGTAAAGTAGATACATTAGAAGGTTTAAAAGAAAATGTAATTGTTGGTAAGAAAATACCAGCAGGAACAGGAATGCGAGTTTACGATAAAATAATCGTAGGACCTAAAGACGAAATAGAACAAAGTTTCTAAATAACGTGTAAACACTTAAATATTTTAAAAGTTGAATTGTATGCTGTAATTAATTACAATATTCAATTCAACTTTTTTTTATGATGTCTCCTCGAGCGCAGTCGAGAGGTTTATAATAGAGGTCTCGACTGCGCTCGACCTGACAAATTTATCAAAATGGAAGAAAATCAAAACAAAGACGGTCAGTTAAATATCGAGTTAGATCAAGAAATCGCAGAAGGTACTTATTCTAACTTGGCAATCATTAACCATTCGATATCAGAGTTTATTGTAGATTTTATAAATATTATGCCAGGCGTACCAAAGGCAAAAGTAAAATCTAGAATTATACTAACTCCTCAACACGCCAAAAGACTTACTAAAGCTTTGGCAGACAATGTTCGTAAGTTCGAAGAAGCACATGGAGAAATAAAAGATTACGAGCAACCACCAATTCCAATGAATTTTGGCCCTACAGGTCAGGCTTAAAAGTTAAAATTAAAAAAGTGAAATATTACATTTCGCTTTTTTTTATGGTTAGTAATTCTTTTTCTAAAGAAGAAATATAAATATGTTTTTCTTACAAACGAAGCCCATAATGGGCGATTAACTCTTTTATGGTAATCTTTTTTGCTGTTGTTTTTTTGAATGGAATTTTCTTGAAAATTAATATTTAAAAAACAATAGCGTCCTAAACGATTAAAAAAGAGAAAGGGAAATTTGTTTCTCAAAGTTACCTTTGTGGAGCACCACAAAAAACAGCTTTCTCTGATGCTAAATATAACATTATTTTCTCAAATAATTTCAAAACTAAACATTCCTAAATGATGCTACTGTAGCTTGTGAATTTTCACGTAAGAATACCATTTGAAAATAGTTTTAGAGACAAACGAGACAAAACAAACACTTTGTTAAAAATTATGTTAAAAAGAATTCTCTCGTAAAATAGAATTGATAAACTACTGTACATTTGTATTGCAAATGAAACATTTACTTAAATATCCTTATTTTAAATTACTTTTTACAGTAATATTTGCGCTTGTTTTTAATAATAAATTACAGGCAAATACTTTACCCGTATCTTCTAATTTAAGCTCGATATCTTTTTCAACAAATAATTTTAATGAAGAAGAGAACGATGTATTGATAGATGTTATAATTTTTGCAGAACAACAAAAAGAGGAAGAAGAAAGTTTTTCTAATAATTTTTCGGGCACTCTTTCTAGCAATATCGCTTATATCCAAAATAATATACATTTCTATAAGTGTATTGATGGACATTTATTTTCTTCAGCAAAAAAGCGATTTTATATTTTATACTGCCAGTTAAAAACACATTTCTAAGGTTATTATTTATCAGTTCGTACGCATTTAGGATTTCTAGTTTTAGAATTCCTTTAACCACTATTTAACTTAAATAATAATACATTGAAATATATATTAATTATACTATTCTTAATACCTGTAGCAGTATTAGGTCAAAGTAAAACAGTAAAACAAAGCAATAGTTCTTGGAACACTGTAATTTTAGATTATAAAATTAACAACAAGTTTTATTTAAAAAACGAAGCCCATTTTAGAAGAACTCATTTTTTAGACGATTGGCAACAAATTTTAATAAGACCTTCTATACATTACAATCTTAACAAAACGGTCGATTTTGCAGTAGGTTATACTTTTGCTAAAAATTATAGAGATACTCATAATTTTAATGAAAACGATATATGGCAACAAATAATGTTGTCGCATGCATCTGGAAAATCGAACTTTAAACATCGTTTTAGACTCGAACAACGTTTTATAGAACAATTTGTACAACTTTCTAATGCTAGTTTTAGCGAAAATGGAACCGACTTTAAGATGCGTTTTCGATATCGATTCACTTGGGGAATGCCACTATTTAAAGTTACCGATACTAAAAAAATAAACCTTACGGCATTTGATGAGATTTGGTTGAATACAGGTAGTGGAATTGTACCAGAATCAATAAATCAGAATTGGTTTTATGTAGGAATTTCTTACCCAATATTTAAAAATGCTTCTTTAGGTATGGGGTATTTAAATGATTATGCACCAGTGGGGGTAAATAGTTTTAGAAACAATAATATATTACAAACAACATTAAAATATCATCTTTAAATAAATTTAAAATGAAAATTAAAAATAGCATTTTCGCAGTCGTATTACTTGCAATTACATTCACGTCTTGCAATAAAGGAACAAAAACAGCAAAGCAATCTAAAAAAACTCCTGAAAAAGAGCAGGTTTCTGCAACAAATCATCAAAAAAAACATTGGAGTTATGCTGGAGAAACCGGTCCAGAACATTGGGTAGAGATCGAAAAAAACTCAGAATGTGGAGGAGAGTTTCAATCTCCGGTAAATATTGTAAGTGTAGATGCATTGGCAGATGAAAGTTTAAAACCATTAGACATCCATTACGCATCTAGTACTAAAATTCATGATGTAAAAAATAACGGACATTCTATTCAGTATAATTTTGAAAGTGGAGATTATATCAATTATAAAGGCGATACCTACGATTTAAAGCAAATTCATTTTCATGAATCGTCTGAACATACAATAAACGGAATTCGGTTTCCGTTGGTAATTCACATGGTACATGTAAGTAAAAAAGGAGAGTACTTAGTATTGGCAGTTATGGCAAAAGAAGGTGTTTCAAGTGCTCCTTTCGATTTCTTAGAAAGTTATTTACCACTTAAGAAAGGAGAAATAAAAACGGTAGATAGCTCGTTTAATCTTAATTTAAATCTTCCTAAAAATAAAGGATATTACAATTATGTAGGTTCGCTTACCACACCACCATGTACACAAGGGGTAAATTGGTTTGTTTTTAAAGAACCAATTACGGTTTCTTTAGAGCAGGTAAATAAATTAAAAAAATTAATGCCTATTAATAATTATAGAAATGAACAACCTTTAAATGGAAGAAAAATAAAAATGACAAAATAAATATACCGTTAGTTTTTGATTGGAGAAAAACCGTCTAAGCAAATTTTTTGTTTAGGCGGTTTTTTATGCCATTTATTATTTGAAATTATCGTAATAAAACGTCTTTTTTTTCTTTTCTATTTCGTTGTAAAAAAGAAATTGTAACGAAGGCTATGTTTTATTTTTTTTGCAAAAACAAAATTTTAGCCCTTACAGATTTTTTAAAACCTGAAAGGATCTTTTTATTTATAAATTGGCATTTATACTCAATTTTATAAAAAAAAAGAAGCTGTCTCAAAAGTATTAAAACTTGTTATTTCGACTGTAATGGAGAAATCTTATTTATTGAATTTCAATATTTTAGATTTTTCGATAACTTCGTTAGCTACTTCCAATCAAAATATATTTTGATTTTAGTAATGCATAAAACGACAGCTAAATTTACTTTTAAGACAGCTTTCTTTAAAATACTTATCTACAGACATTGTCTGCTACATATAATCTTCAATAGGGTTGCAAGAACAAATTAAGTTTCTATCACCAAAAGCATCATCTACTCTTCTTACAGTAGGCCAAAATTTGTTTTCTGAAATATATTCTAAAGGAAAAGCAGCTTGTTTTCTTGTATATGGTAAAGTCCAATCGTCTGCAGTTAACATGGCTTGTGTATGAGGTGCATTTTTTAACGGATTGTTGTTGTCTTCTTTAGATGCATTTTTAATTTCTTCGCGAATAGAAATCATTGCTTCACAAAAACGGTCTAATTCTGCCAAAGATTCAGATTCTGTAGGCTCAATCATCATGGTTCCTCCAACAGGAAAAGAAACTGTAGGTGCATGAAAACCGTAATCCATTAATCGTTTTGCGATGTCAACGACTTCAATTCCGTTTTCTTTAAAATTGCGACAATCAATAATCATTTCATGCGCAGCACGCCCTTTTTCTCCAGTATATAAAGTTTCGTAATGTCCACTTAAACGTTCTTTAATATAATTTGCATTTAAAATGGCATTTTTTGTAGAATTTTTCAATCCGCTAAAACCTAACATTGTAATGTATCCGTAAGAAATTAAACATGCCAAAGCAGACCCCCAAGGAGCTCCAGAAATTGCAGTAATTGCTTGTTTTCCTCCAGTAGGAACTAATGGATTAGATGGCAAAAAAGGAACCAACTGTGGAGCAACACAAATTGGACCAACCCCAGGACCACCACCACCATGTGGAATTGCAAATGTTTTATGCAAGTTTAAGTGACAAACATCTGCGCCAATGGTAGCAGGGTTTGTTAAACCAACTTGTGCGTTCATATTTGCACCATCCATATAAACTTGTCCACCATTATCATGAATAATTTTGGTAATTTCTTTAATTTCTTTCTCATAAACTCCGTGAGTTGAAGGGTATGTTACCATTAAAGCAGCTAAATTATCTTTATGTAATTGCGCTTTTTCACGTAAATCATCAACATCGATATTTCCATTTTCTGCGGTTTTGGTTACCACCACTTTCATTCCTGCCATTACAGCAGAAGCAGGGTTAGTACCATGTGCAGAAGCAGGAATTAAGCAAATATTTCGATTAAAATCGCTACGACTTTGATGATAAGCCCTAATAGCCATTAAACCAGCAAACTCGCCTTGTGCACCAGAATTTGGTTGTAAAGAAGTACCAGCAAAACCAGTAATAATATTTAATTGATGTTCTAATTTTTTTAAAACAATTTGATATCCTTCTGCCTGATTTAAAGGCACAAATGGGTGAATATTGCCCCATTGAGGGTTGCTTAGAGGTAACATTTCTGAAGCGGCATTTAATTTCATGGTACAAGACCCTAAAGAAATCATAGAGTGGTTTAACGCCAAATCTTTGCGTTCTAATTTTTTAATATAACGCATCATATCTGTTTCAGATTGATAGGTGTTAAAAATTTCGTTTTCTAAGAAAGGTGTTGTTCTTTTGTATTTTCTGCAATCACTTCAAAATCAGAACCAAAAGATTCTTGCGTTAAAATTTGATGAAAATCGCCATAACTTTCTGCTGTAGAAGAGTTTGGCTGTTTTTTTAATTGACCAAAAATGGTAAAAATTTTCATTAAATCTTTTTGTGTTGTTGCTTCATTTATAGAAATCGAAATAAGACTATCTGTAATGTAATTAAAGTTTACTTTAAAAGATTCTGCAATGGGTTTTAAACGAACAGCATCAATTTCTACTAAAAGGGTGTCAAAATAAGCCGAGTTTAATTGTTTAAAACCTGCTTTTTCTAAATAACTTGCTACCAATTTTGTTTTGTTATGAACTGTATCTGCAATAAACTGAATTCCATCTTTTCCATGGTAAACAGCATACATTCCTGCCATAACCGCTAATAAAACCTGTGCAGTACAAATATTAGAAGTTGCTTTTTCTCGTTTAATATGCTGCTCTCTAGTTTGTAATGCCATTCTTAATGCAAAACCACCATCAGTATCTTTTGTAACCCCAATAATTCTTCCAGGAATACTTCTTTTATACGCTTCTTTTGTGGCAAAATAAGCAGCATGTGGGCCACCATATCCTAAAGGAATTCCAAAACGTTGTGTGGTTCCAACGACTACAGAAGCACCAAATTCTCCAGGAGCTTTTAATTTTGCTAACGATAAAATATCTGTAGCAACTGCTACTTTAATATCGTTTTCATTTGCTTTGGCAACAAAGGTTTCGTAATCGAAAATTTGCCCGAATTTTCCAGGATATTGTAAAATGGCACCAAAATAGTCGTTACCAAAATCGAAATCTTCATGATTTCCAACCACCAATTCAATTCCTATTGGTGTAGAACGTGTTTGTAATAAAGATAGGGTTTGTGGTAAAACTTCTTCAGAAACAAAGAATTTATTCGCGCCAGATTTTTTCTTAGCACGTTCTCTAACATCAAACAACAAGGCCATGGCTTCTGCAGCAGCAGTGCTTTCATCTAAAAGAGAGGCGTTCGCCAATTCCATTCCTGTTAAATCGCAAACCATTGTTTGAAAATTTAACAAGGCTTCTAATCTACCTTGGGCAATTTCTGCTTGGTAAGGTGTATAAGCAGTGTACCAACCTGGGTTTTCTAAAATATTTCTTTGAATAACACTGGGTACAATTGCTTCATGGTATCCTAAACCAATGTAACTTTTAAAAACTTTATTTTTTTCGGCGAGTTCTTTAATATGAGCTAAATACTCATATTCGCTCATTGCGGGCTCTAAATCCAAGTCGTTTTTTAGACGAATGTTTTCAGGAACGGTTTCGTTAATTAATTGATCTAAACTATCGGCTTTTATAGTTTTTAACATTTTTTCTTGTTCCTTTTTATTAGGTCCAATATGTCTTAGTTGAAACGAGTTTGTATTCATTAAAATAAGGTTTTTTATGTCTTTTCTCAAACGATTGAGTTGTGCTTTTTTAAGCAGAACAAAAATAGGGAATTTAATAGATTCTTATTTGATAGAATATTAATAATAATTAGTTAATTATTAACCAAACGGCAATGTTATTAACAGAAAAGCTATTTTTGTAAAATGAAGATTTTAAAGACGCTTTTCGACTTTTATATAAATGCTAGCATTCACGTAGCTTTGGCTGTATATAGTTTGGTAAGAATTACAGAGGTTTATTTAGGTGTATCGTACAGTAAAAATTTAGATGTTTTTATTTTCTTAGGTACAATTACAGGTTATAACTTTGTAAAATATGCAGGGGTTGCAAAGTTGCATCATAGAAGTTTAACAAATGGCTTAAAAATTATTCAAATATTTTCTTTTATTTGTTTTTTAGTATTGTGTTATTATGCGTTTTTAATTCCTTTTAAAACACTGCTTTTTGTAGTTCCTTTTACCTTGTTAACAGTTTTATATGCGGTTCCTTTTTTAAGTGGTTTTCATAAAAACCTACGTGAGGTTAGTTATTTAAAAATAGTTGTAGTTGCTTTGGTTTGGGCGGGTTTTACAGTGTTAGTTCCTGTTTTTGATTCAACTAAAACTATCGATTTTAATGTGGTGTTATTGGCCATTCAACGGTTTTTAATTGTAGTTACTTTAATATTACCTTTCGATATTAGAGATGTAAAATACGATGCCATTTCACTACAAACAATTCCTAAGAAAATTGGCGTTCAAAAAACAAAAAAATTAGGGTTAATTTTAATGATGTTTTCGTTGCTTTTAGAATATTTAATTGTGCCAAAAAATGATGCGAAAAATGCATTTATGATTTTCTTTTTTTTGGTGATCTTATTCTTAATGAGGGCAAAAATTAACCAATCTAAATATTATAGTTCGTTTTGGGTAGAAGCATTGCCTATTTTTTGGTGGTTACTTCTTTTGGGAATTCATAATATTTAAAGAAATTAAACTTGTTTTTTACAGACTTCAATATTATTGATATCAAATAAAATCGATTTGATAAAACTTTAAAATTACTTTCTAATAACTTACGATATTTGTAGATTTACGGTTAATAAATCAACCAAGATTTTAAAAATGAGTACCAACAAAAGAAACTATATTTTCGATTTCGATAGTACCTTAACAAAAGTAGAAGCATTGGATGTTTTGGCAGAAATTACACTCGAAAACAATCCGAAGAAACAAGCGATTATTCAAGAAATTACCAACATTACCAATTTAGGTATCGATGGTGAAATTTCTTTTACAGAATCTTTAGAAAGAAGAATAAAACTTTTAAAAGCCAACAAAGCCGATTTAAGTGCTTTGGTAGAAGCCTTAAAAAAGCAAGTTTCTAAATCTATAGAAAGTAATAAAGAGTTTTTCGAAAAATTTGCAGAAGACATTTATGTAATTTCATGCGGATTTAAAGAATTTATAGACCCAATTGTAAAAGAATACAACATTCCTTCCGAAAGAGTATATGCAAATACTTTCGAGTTTGCTAAAAATGGAGAAATTATTGGTTTTGATGCAAACAATGTGCTGTCAAAACACAATGGAAAAATTCAATGTTTAAAAGACATGGATTTAAACGGAGAAATACAAGTTATTGGTGATGGTTACAGCGATTATGTAACTCGTGAAGCTGGTGTTGCAGACAAATTTTTTGCTTACACAGAAAATGTTTCAAGAGAAAAAACTACCCAAAACGCAGACCATATTGCACCAAATTTAGATGAATTTTTATACATAAACGATTTGCCAAGAAATATCTCATACCCAAAGAACAGAATTAAAATTTTATTATTAGAAAACGTACATTCAGATGCTTTCGAAAAGCTATCGAAAGACGGTTTTTCTGTAGAAACAGTTTCTAAAAGTTTGTCGGAAGACGAATTGATAGAAAAAATAAAAGACATACACGTTTTAGGAATTCGATCTAAAACAAACGTTACACAAAAAGTGGTGAATGCCGCAGAAAAATTAATGGTGGTAAGCGCATTTTGTATCGGTACCAAACAAATCGATTTAGAAGCCTGTAAAGAAAAAGGAATTGTTGTTTTTAACGCACCTTACAGCAACACACGGTCTGTGGTAGAACTGGCAATTGGAGAAATAATTATGCTAATGCGTTCTGTTTTTCAACGCAGTACAGAAATACACAATGGACAATGGAATAAAACAGCAGAAGGCTCTAAAGAAGTTCGCGGTAAAAAATTAGGAATTGTTGGTTATGGAAACATCGGAAAACAACTATCGGTTTTAGCAGAAGCTTTAGGAATGGACGTGTATTATTACGATGTAGAAGACAAATTAGCCTTAGGAAACGCTACTAAAGTTAGTAATTTACATGATTTATTAGCAATTTCAGACGTCGTAACTTTACATGTAGATGACAATGCTGCCAACAAAAACTTCTTTGGAGAAAAAGAAATTTCTCAAATGAAAGATGGTGCACATTTAGTAAACTTAGCAAGAGGTTTTGTGGTAGATATTCCTGCTTTGGTTGCCGCTTTAAAAAGTGGAAAATTAGCTGGTGCTGCAATAGATGTATATCCAGAAGAACCAAGAAAAAACGGAGAATTTTATACAGAATTAAAAGGCTTGCCAAACGTAATTTTAACACCTCACGTGGGTGGAAGCACAGAAGAAGCACAAAGAGACATTGCCGATTTTGTACCGAGTAAAATTATGGCATACATCAATTCTGGAAACACAGTAGATGCTGTAAATTTTCCAAATATTCGTTTACCAAGGCAAACCAATGCACACCGTTTTTTACACATTCATAAAAACGTACCTGGAGTGATGGCGAAAATCAACAAGATTTTAGCGAAATACGACCTAAATATCAACGGACAATACCTGTCAACAGACCCAAAAGTAGGGTATGTAATTACAGATTTAGACAAAGAATACAATACAGAAGTAATCGATAAATTAAGAAAAGTAGAAGGTACAATTAGATTTAGAGTTTTGTATTAAAAGAGGCTACAACCCCTTAAAAAAGTTAAAAAGCCTTTCCATTTTATGTTGAAAGGTTTTTTTTTGGAGCTATTTCCAGCTTTACGCACTCGCTTTTTTTTATGCCGAATTTATTTCAACACCTCGCTTACAAAACAATTAATTTTATGATTAAAGCAGGTACTAACTCGAGTTTAGCATAAAAAAAGAGCTCAAACAAATGCTTCAATCTGGGCTAAACCTATCCAATAACTTTTAGCTTTAAAAAAACTTTGTACCTCTATGTTTTTGTAAAGAAAAAAGGGCGTTTCATTATAGTAATTTCAAACAAGAAATGGCATAAGAATCTAAAATTTCAACTCTTCCTTTAGATCTAAAATATAAATATCCTTTACACCTAAATATCTTCTACTACCCAAATACCTGTTTTTATTAAACTCATCGTAATTAGGCTGCAGAGAATCCATCGAACTCAAATGTACATTTCCAGAAGCGTGTATAAATTCCATTTTACCATTTCCTAACCAAATACCAACATGTGTAACGCTTTGTTTTTTTTCTTCAGTAGCTTTTTTACCAAAAAACAACAAATCGCCTTTTTCTAAATCTTTAAAAGTTAAGTTTTTATCGACAACTTTACCCGCATTTATTTGTTGCGAAGCATCACGTGGAATAACCAAGCCATTCATTAAATACACCATTTTTGTAAAACCACTACAATCCATTCCTTTCGAAGAAGTTCCTCCCCATAAATAAGGAAAACCATCCATTTTTAGAGCAATTCTTTCGATGTTTTCTTGCGAAGGTTGCAGTTTTTGTAACCACGAATCAAAAATTACGCCTTCACTTTTTTTAATGAATCCAACTCTATTATCAGGATATTTTACTTCGTAAAAAGAAGCATCTTCCGACAAATATTTTAGAACTCCGCCCAAAGTAATGTCAGAAACAATGGCCGCATTAGAACTACTTTTCGAATACACATACCCAAAATTTTGTGTAAAAAGTACTTTTTTAGACGTGTTCCAATTCTCGTATTCGTTTTTGGTCATTAAATGAATGCCACCTTTATCAACCCAAGAAATATACCTGTCTGGAGTTTGAATTCTATAAAAATCGCCTTTTTTATCTAACACTTTTAACGGCATTCCTAACAAACCTTGGGTGCCTAGTTCTGCAGAATGTTTAGGTTTCGAACGAATATTTATTACAGAGTTTCTCGCAACCGCAAACATTTTATCTCCAACAACAGAATCTGGTAAAACTCTAATTTTATTTACAATTTTAACTTTTAAAATTTTAAGACTGTCTAATAATTTTACGTACGCTTCTTTAGAATCTGTTTCTCCTTCAACAATAATTTTATCATCATAACTATCAAATTCAATCGTGTAAATAGCCACTCTTTTATCAGGTGCATATTGGTTTTTAAAGCTGTCGTTTACACCTTTTAATCCGCTAATTAAAAGCGAATTGTTATTGCAAGAAACAAAAAGAATTAGTGTAATAAGTAATAAGTGTTTTATCAATTTCATACGTTGTTGTTAAGTAATATATGGTATAAATTTAAGAATAAAGATAGTAATTAATTATTTTAAATTTAATTCTAAAGTAAGATTGTTTTATATTTGAAGAACTCATTTTTTTAGTTGATGAAATATCAAAATAACATAGCATTTGCAAAGCAACAAGATAGAGAAGATGCACTTTCGCATTTACGAAATCGATTTCATATCCCGAGAGATAAGTCAGGAAAAGAATGGTTGTATTTTACAGGAAATTCGTTGGGTTTACAGCCAAAATCAACCAAGAAATACCTCCATCAAGAATTAGAAGATTGGGCTAATTTAGGGGTTGAAGGGCATTTTGAAGCAAAAAATCCATGGTTAAATTACCACGAATATTTAACCGATAAAATGGCGAAAATTGTAGATGCAAAACCCATAGAAGTTGTGGTAATGAATACACTAACCACAAACTTACACTTGCTAATGGTTTCGTTTTACAGACCTACCAAAACCAAATATAAAATTGTTATCGAGAGTGATGCATTTCCATCAGATAGATATGCTGTACAATCGCAATTACAGTTTCACGGTTTTTCTGCGGATGATATTATAGAATGGAAACCAAGAAAAGGAGAAGAATTGCTACATGTCGAAGATTTAGAAAAAATTATTTTAGAACAAGGAGATAAAATCGCTTTGTTATTAATTGGAGGCGTAAATTATTATACAGGGCAGTTTTTAGATTTAAAAAAAATCGCAGAAATCGGTCATTCAAAAAACTGTGTTGTGGGTATCGATTTAGCGCATGGTGCAGGAAATATTCAACCCAATTTACACGAATCTGGAGTAGATTTTGCTGCTTGGTGTACCTATAAATATTTAAATTCTGGTCCAGGAAGTTTAGCAGGATTATTTGTACACGAAAAACACGCTAAAAATAAAGATTTGCCACGTTTTTCAGGTTGGTGGAACCATAACAAAGCAACGCGTTTTAACATGCGACAACCCTTTGATGTGATGGAAGGTGCAGAAGGTTGGCAATTGTCCAATCCTCCTATTTTATCGATGGCAGCGATTAAGGCTTCTTTAGATTTGTTTGACGAAGTTGGTATGGAAAAGTTGCGTCAAAAATCAGAAAAACTAACAGGATATTTCGAGTTTTTAATCAACGAAATTGATTCAGATGACATTAAAATCATCACCCCAAAAAATCCAAAAGAACGAGGCTGCCAATTATCTATCCAGGTAAAAAATGCCGATAAAAGTTTACATAAAAGATTAATGGAACAACATGTAATTACAGATTGGCGAGAACCCGATGTAATACGTTGTGCACCTGTACCCATGTATAATTCTTTTGAAGATGTTTACAGAATGGTAGAAATTTTAAAAGGATTATTATAAATGAAAAAGATACTTTTTATTTTATTTATTTCTGTGTTAATATTTTCTTGTTCAAAAAAGCAGAAAGTTAAAAACGTGGAATTAAAATACGTTAAAAATAAAGAGTTAGAAAGTATTTTAAAGAATAATAATTTAGAAGGAGCAATTCTTATTTACGACGCTAAACAAAAGAAGTATTATTCTAATAATTTTGTAAAAGCCAAAGAAGCATATTTACCAGCATCTACATTTAAAATTCCAAATACCATTATCGGCTTAGAAACAGGTTTTATTAAAAATGAACAATTTATTTTTAAATGGAATGGAGAATCGAGAGCTATGTCTATTTGGGAGAAAGATTTAAGTTTAAAAGAAGCATTTCAGAGCTCATGTGTTCCTTGTTATCAAGAGTTAGCGAGAAGTATTGGTGTTGAAAAAATGAATAAATATCTTCAGAAGTTATCTTTTGGAGATATGGACGTAAATTCAGAAACAATTGATAGTTTTTGGCTTTTAGGAAATTCTAAAATAACTCCTTTTCAACAAATTGACTTTTTAACAAGGCTATATAATAATAAATTACCAGTTTCAAAATCAACTTCAGAAATAGTTAAAAATATTCTAAAAATAGATGTTTTTAAAAAATATATTTTAAGAGGAAAAACTGGTTTAGCAATAAATGAGGAAAAAGATGCAGGTTGGTTTGTTGGTTATGTAGAAATTAATAAAAGCGTTTATTATTTTGCCACAATAATAACCCCAAAAGAAGAGATGATTAGAAGAGATTTTATTCCTTTAAGGAAAGAAATATCGATGTTAGCTTTAAAAGAATTAGAAATAATAGATGAATAAAAAAGATAAAATATTAATCATTGGAGCAGGATTATGTGGTTCACTTTTAGCTTTGCGTTTGGCACAAAGAGGGTACAAAGTTGAGGTGTATGAAAGCAGACCCGATTTAAGAAAAGTAGATATTTCTGCAGGAAGAAGCATCAATTTAGCCCTGTCAGACAGAGGTTTAAAAGCTTTGCGTTTATGCGGAATGGAAGAAAAAACTAGAAAGATCTGTATTCCTATGTATGGCAGATTAATACACGATAAAGAAGGAAACACGTTTTCCTCTAATTATTCTGGAAGAGAAAATGAATACATTAATTCCATCTCAAGAGGAGATTTAAACGCCATTTTATTAGACGAAGCAGAAAAACACGAAAATGTAAACATTCATTTCAACAAAAAATGCAAAAAAGTAGAAATAGAAAAAAATATCGCACATTTTAAAGATTACGAAACCAAAGAAGAATTTCCTGTAATTGCAGATGTTATTTTTGGGGCAGATGGCGCAGGTTCCTCATTGCGAAAAAGCTATATTTCCGAGCGAAAATTCTTATTCAGTTATTCGCAAAATTACTTAAATCATGGTTATAAAGAGCTGGAGATTCCAGCCAATAAGCAAGGAAATCATCAAATTAGTAAAGACCATTTACACATTTGGCCACGTGGCGATTTTATGCTTATTGCCTTACCAAATATGGATGGTAGTTTTACAGTAACACTCTTTTTAAGTTACGATGAAGGTAAATATAATTTCGAAAATTTAACTTCCGAAGAAAAAATAACCGAATTTTTCGAAAAAGAATTTCCAGATGCATTGTCATTAATTCCAAACATAAAAGAAGAGTTCATCAACAATCCAACAGGTGCTTTAGGAACCGTAAAATGCAGTCCTTGGTACTATCAAAATAAAACGCTTTTAATTGGCGATGCTGCACACGCAATTGTCCCTTTTTACGGACAAGGAATGAATGCTTCTTTCGAAGATGTTTTTGTGTTAGATGAAATTCTTTGTCATTTCGAGCCTTTCGACAAGCTCAAGACTGGTTCCAGTCGAGAAATCTTTGATTGGAAAACTGTTTTTAAAGCGTATCAAAAAGCCAGGAAAAAAGACACAGATGCCATTGCAGATTTGGCAATTGATAATTTTCATGAGATGAAAGACCATGTTGCAAATCCGCTTTTTAAAGAAAAAAGAAAAATAGAAATGGATTTAGAAAAGCATTTTCCAATGCAATATTTTTCAAAATATTCTTTGGTAACATTTAAAGAAAATATGGGATATAAAAAAGCCATGGATAGAGGTAGAGCGCAAGATAAAGCACTGTTGAATTTAATTTCGGGTGATGACATCTCGACTTCGCTCGATATGACAAAAGAAGAGTTAGAAATTGTATTAAAAAAAGTAATTAAAGAAACAAACGAAATTTTAAAAGAAGATAAAATTGCGGGATTGTAGAAGTATTTTGTCACTTTGAGCGCAGTCGAGAAGTAAATATGAATAGATATTTTGTTTACATATTAGAATGTTCAGATAAGTTATTATATACAGGTATTACAAATAATTTAGAAAGAAGATTTGAAGAGCATCAAAAAGGACTAAATAAAAGTTGTTTTACTTTTAAAAGAAGGCCTGTAAAATTAATTTTCAATCAAGAATTTAATGATGTCGAACAAGCAATTTATTTTGAAAAGAAAATTAAAAAGTGGAGTAAGAAAAAGAAATTAGCTTTGACAAATGATGATTTTGATATGTTAGAAATATTATCAGAATGTCAAAAAGCAACTCATCATAAATATAAACCTGAAAATAAATAGTTCTCGACTTGAGCCTGTCTTGAGCTTAACGAAAGGCTCGAACTGACAAAAAGAATGAAAAAATATATTGTTTTACTTCGTGGAATAAATGTATCAGGAAAAAACAAAATTCCAATGGCAGATTTACGAACCATATTAACTAGTTTAGGTTTTAAAAATGTGCAAACTTATATTCAAAGTGGTAATATTATCTTAGAAACCACTTTAGAGAAAGAAGAAACTTGCTCAAAAATAAAAAAAGGAATTCAAGAGGAATTTGGTTTTGATGTTCCTGTATTAGCAAGAACAATTGAAGAATGGAAAAAAGTAATTGATAATTATCCTTTTTCAATAGAAAACGAAAAAATAGTAGCTTTTGCATTTCTAAGTAAAAAGCCAAAAAATTTAAATTTGGAGATCAGGAATTTAGATGAAGATAAATTCCAATTGAATGATGATGTTGTATATTTATACTGTCCATCAGGTTTTGGAAAAACAAAATTAACCAACAATACAATTGAGAAAAAACTGAATGTAATTGCAACAACAAGAAATTACAAAACAACTTTAAAGCTATTAGAATTAGCAAAATAATTATTAAATGTCTCCTCGAGCGCAGTCGAGAGGTTTTTAATAATAACAAACATTAAATTAGGTCTCGACTGCGCTCGACCTGACAAGAGAAATGGAAGAAAAAAAAGTAACACCAAGAGGCGCATATCCACACATAAAAGTTGTGGGCGATTTTATTTTTGTTTCAGGAACAAGTTCCAGAAGAGCAGATAATTCTATTGCAGGAGTCGTAATTATTGACGAAATGGGAACTAAAAAATTAGATGCGTATTTACAAACCAAAGCCGTTTTAGAAAATATAGAAAAGAACTTGCAAACCGTTGGCGCAAGTTTAAAAGACGTTGTAGATGTTTCTTCTTTTTTAGTAAATATGAACGATTTTGCAGACTATAACAAAGCCTATGCAGAATTTTTCGACAAGGAAACTGGCCCCACAAGAACCACAGTTGCTGTACATCAATTACCACATCCAGATTTGGTGGTAGAGATAAAAGTAACTGCTTATAAAAAGCAAGAATAAAGAATTAAGAAAAGAGAATAAAGAGGTCTTGAATCTTTAATCTATTTTCTCTTATCTAAATAAAGAATGAAAATAAAAAACTACATCAACGGAAAATTCGAAGATCCAATACATGGAGCATATATTAATAATTACATTCCATCAAAAGGAGAAATCTACGGACAAATTCCTAATTCTTCCAAAGAAGATGTAGAAAAAGCAGTACAAGCCGCAGAAAAAGCATTTCCAATTTGGAGCAATACAACTTTAGAAGAAAGAAGTAAAATAGTATTAAAAATTGCGGATTTAATTTTAGAAAAATTAGATTTTTTAGCAGCAGCAGAATCCAAAGACAATGGAAAACCAATCAGTTTAGCAAAAACGGTAGATATTCCACGAGCAGCCAGTAATTTTCGATTTTTTGCCAATGCCATTACACAGTTTGCATCAGAAAGTCACGAAAGTGTAGGTTTAAATGCTGTTAATTTTACTTTGCGTCAACCACTTGGAGTAGTAGGTTGCATTTCTCCCTGGAACTTACCTTTGTATTTATTTACCTGGAAAATCGCACCAGCCATTGCTGTAGGAAATTGTGTCGTTGCCAAACCAAGTGAAATTACACCAATGACTGCTTTTTTATTAAGCGAAATTTGCGACGAAGCAGGCCTCCCAAAAGGTGTTTTAAATATTGTACATGGCCTAGGAATATCAACAGGACAAGCCATTGTTGCGCATCCAAAAATCAAAGCGATTTCGTTTACTGGAGGTACAAAAACAGGAGCACACATTGCTAGAATTGCAGCACCCATGTTTAAGAAACTTTCTTTAGAATTAGGAGGAAAAAACCCGAATATCATTTTTGCAGATTGTGATTATGAGAACATGTTGGCAACCACAGTGCGTTCTTCCTTTGCAAATCAAGGTCAAATTTGTTTATGCGGAAGTAGAATTTTGGTTGAAGAAAAAATCTACGAGCAATTTAAAAAAGATTTTACTAAAAAAGTAGCTAATTTAAAAGTAGGAAATCCATCAGATTCAACAACAAATATTGGAGCATTAGTTTCCAAACAACATTTAGAAAAAGTAAAATCTTATATAGATAATGCAGAAGAATATGGAGGGAAAATCCTTTTTGGTGGAAAAGAAGTACATGTAAAAAATTACGAAAACGGTTATTATTTGCAACCCACAATTATTGAAGTATCAGACAACAATTGTAAACTAAATCAAGAAGAAATTTTTGGACCAGTAGTAACTATTATGTCTTTTAAAACAGATGAAGAAGCACTGCAATTGGCGAACGATGTAAAATACGGTTTATCTGCAACTTTATGGACAAACAATTTAAACAGAACGATGCAGTTTTCCAAACAGTTACAAACCGGAATTGTTTGGGTAAACACGTGGATGTTGCGTGATTTACGAACACCTTTTGGGGGAGCAAAAGAAAGTGGAGTAGGACGTGAAGGTGGTTTTGAAGCACTACGTTTTTTTACAGAGCCAAAGAACATTTGTATCGAATATGAATAAAGAAATAAGAGAAAAAATAATAGAAGTTTGTAACGAGAAAATTGCTAAAAAAGGAGAAAACGTAGGTTTGTCTTTTTATGCATTTTTCAAAAATAAAAATAATAACCCAAAGTTGTTAATGGAAGTTGCAACTTGGTGGATTGAAACCCATAAATTAGATTATTTCGAAAAAGCGATTAAGATTAAGAGAATGATTATTGAACATAAATAACCTATTGTCATTCCTGCGCAGGCAGGAATCCATAATAGAATTACAAATTAAAAATAGATTCCTGTTTTCACAGGAATGACAGAAGTATATGAATTTACAATTAAAAAACAAAAACGCTTTGGTTTGTGGAAGCACACAAGGTATAGGAAAAGCAACAGCATTATTATTGGCAGAAGAAGGCGCTAATGTTACTTTACTTGCTAGAAATGAAGAAAAACTGAAATCAGTTTTAAAAGAAATTGAAGAGTGTCAGTTCGAGCGCAGTCGAGAACAAAATCACAATTATTTAGTAGCAGATTTTTCCAAACCAAATGAATTAAAACAAGTGTTAGAAAATTCGGATTTGCAATTTCATATTTTGGTAAACAATACAGGAGGTCCTGCAGGAGGCCCAATATTTAATGCAAAAATCGAAGAATTCGAAAGCGCTTTTACTCAGCATTTAAAATGCAATCATATTTTGGTACAGGCAGTGGTTCCGTTTATGAAAACCGAATCTTATGGTAGAATTATCAACGTAATTTCTACTTCTGTAAAACAACCTTTAGACGGTTTGGGCGTTTCAAATACCATTCGTGGTGCAGTTGCCAATTGGTCTAAAACCTTGGCAAATGAGTTGGGGGCATTTAAAATTAACGTAAATAATGTTTTGCCAGGAGCCACAAATACAGAACGTTTGAATGAAATTATTAAAAATAAAGCAGGCAAAACAGGTTTGTCAATAGAAGAAGTTTCTAAAAATATGATGAATGCTTCCCCAGCAAAACGTTTCGCAAAACCAGAAGAAGTAGCCAATGCAATTGTGTTTTTGGCGAGTGAAAAAGCCAGTTTTATCAACGGAATTAACGTTCCTGTTGATGGTGGAAGAACGAAAAGTTTGTAAATTTAACGAAATTTCGCGTTAGGGATTGCAGTGGAAATCCTTTTGCCTTTTTTAAGGCAAAAGATTGAAGCGAAAAGCCCGACCTTTTTAGGTAACGCCCAAAAAATAATATTATGAGTAATTTAGTACAACCTTTAAATTTTAAAAAGTGGATTGACGAACACCGTCATTTATTAAAACCACCAGTTGGTAACAAGCAAGTTTGGGAAAATGGCGAGTACATTGTAATGGTTGTGGGTGGTCCCAATAACAGAAAAGACTACCATTATAACGAAACTCCCGAATTTTTTTATCAAATAGAGGGCGATATGATTTTAAAAATCATAGACGATAAAGGCGAAATGATTGATGTAGCAATTAACGAAGGAGATATTTATTTGCTTCCAGGAAAAGTGCCACACTCGCCACAAAGAAAAGAAAATACGGTTGGTTTGGTTATAGAATATCCGCGTTCGGAAGGAATGTTAGATGCCTTGGAATGGTATTGTGAAAACTGTGGAAATCCTTTATACAGAGAAGAATTTGCGTTAGACAATATCGAAACAGATATGCCCGTTATTTTTGATAAATATTATTCCGACAAACAAAAATGTACTTGCGACAATTGTGGAACCGTAATGCAACCACCTAATAAAGTTAAATAATTTTTTATCTCTGACTTTCAACTATTTATCAAAGTAAATTTCAGTAGAAATCCACAATATATTTTAATTAATAATAATAAATTTTCTAATTTTTAAGGAATTACAAAAATTATGACACGAAGAAAACTACGCATTAACGGACATTCGCATTTGCTTCCTTATCCAGAGGAAATTCCACAATACATGAAAGATAAGGGGATTTTTTGGGTAGATAAAGATCGTAAATTTATGCTCCAAAAAGATTGGAACAGACCCATTACAGACTCTAGTTTTTTCTTAAATGAAAAATTGGCTTGGATGGAGCGTTTCAAAATAGATCATGCTGTGGTTTTAAACTTATCGCAATTATATGGAAATGGTTTGCGCGTAGAAGAAATGAAACAAGCATTGCGTTTTCAAAATGATTTTAATGCGAGAATTCAGCATGAAAACCCTTCTAAATTTACCTGCGGATTTGTGGTGCATCCAGGATTTGTAAGAGGTGCTTGTTGGGAAATTGAACGTTGTGTAGAGGTTTTAGGAATGCGATTGTTGTGTTTGCCAACGCATTATATGGATACCATTGGAACTTGGCGTTGCATTTTTGATGAAGAAAACGACCCAATTTTTGAGCTAGCCAGTAAGCATAATTTGGCTGTAGAAATTCATCCTTATGATGGAGAAAAATTTATAAAATTAGAAAATACATCTTGGCGTTTTCATTTAATTTGGATGTTGGCACAATGTGCGGATGCTTATCATTTTTTTACCTTAAACGGTTATCAAGATAAGTTCCCAGGAATGCGTGTTTGTTTTGCACATGGAGGGCAATTAGCGCAAATAAATTTAGGAAGAAGAATTCAAGGTTTTGATGGAAGACCCGATTTATTTGAAGGCAAAACACACCCAAGAAAAGCAGTTGGTCATAAAAATATCTTTTTTGATACGTTGGTTCATGATACTAATTCGTTAGATTTATTAGTAAAAAATCAAGGAACCAAACAAATTTTAATGGGTTTAGACGATCCTTATCCTTTAGGTGAAATGGAAAGTGCAAAACAATCTTCTTATCCAGGAAAAATATTAGATTTGGCTAAAGAACGCAATATTTTAAATGATAAAGATTGTGATGAAATTTGGGAAGACAACGTTTTACAATGGTTGTTTGGGAATGATGAAAAATCGAAACAAAACCTTATTAATAAGATTTTAAAAGCATAACTGTCATTTCGACCTTGTGGAGAAATCTATGAATGTAATAAAAAGATTTCTCAACTACACTGCGTTTCGCTCGAAATGAAAGTTCTTAACGTTTGCAGTTTTCAGTATGCAGTTGGCAGTCTTCAGTTGGCAGTCTTCTGTATGCGGTCTTTGTTTTTAGTCGAGTTTCTGACTGGGTATTGCCTACTGAAAACTGCAAACTAATTCTACTTCTCGCACTGTTTTAAAACCTGTTCTGCTCTTTTTATCATAAACTTCGGATAAAATTCTTCCTCAATTTTTTCTTCTTTTCCTAATTTAATGGCACGTTTAATTTCATCGCAATAAGGTTTTGTAGATTTTCCGAAAAAACGAGCTGCTCCCATATTCCATTCCGCATTTCCCATGATTACTCTTGGGTTGTTTGGTGCAATTGCTAAAGCTTTTGCGTATAATTGTGCATTTTTTCCAGACAACGTCATTCCGTATTTTTGCCCGTCAAAAGCAATATATGCTGTGTTTAACAGTGCTTGGGTGATTAAAATTTCTGGATTATTTTCTGAATTGGATTTTGCAACATCTAAAAACTCTTGTGCTTTTGTTAATTTTGCCTTTAAAGTAGCTTCGTCTTTTAAGCCAAAACTTGCTAGAATTTCTACAGTTGCAGCGTAGTAAGCAGGTTTCCATTTTTTGGGTTCGGCTTTCGAAATTCTTTCAAATAATTGAAAAGCTTTTACCATTTCTCCTTTTTCCCAATGAGAAAAAGCTTTTTTCATTCCGTTTTGATATTTTGATTGTGCAGAAATAGTTACTGTAAACATTAGGATAAATAAGAGTGCTAGTTTTTTCATTTTTAAGAGATTAAGTTAAGGTTGTTGGTTTATATTTCGATATTAATTGTTTTGTTTTTAGATAACTGAAATTTTGCGTCTTTGTATTTTGGAGCACCCATAAATCCTCTTGCGTTATTCGAACAACCGTAATCTTCTTTTGGGATTCCTAAGAAATTGGTATCCATTTTATCGTTGTCGTTTTCATCATGAAAAAATGAAACTGCATATTCTCCTTTTGGAATTCCTGTTATAGTATAAGTTGCTTTTTTATCGGTAATTTTTGCCATTCCACCTTTAAAACGTTTTTTTAAAAACTGCCCTTCTTCGTTGTATAAAGCGATTAAAACTTTTCCTTTGTTAGAGTCTAAACCAGATATATTAACGGTTAAATCGAATGTTGTTTCTTGTGCGTTTGTGGCTAAAATTCCTCCAAAAATAATGGCTATTGTTAAAAGTAGTTTTTTCATAATTGTTTGTTGTATTTGTTTGATGATGTAAATATCGGTTGTTTTTAGAACTTTAAAACAAGAAACATACCGAATTGTAATTTTTTAATACTGAATTGTGGTTTTATTTATGTTTCAAGGTTTCAAGGTTTCAAGGTTTCAAGGTTGCAGAGTTCTTTCTTTTGAATGTCATTTCGACTTTATGGAGAAATCTTAAAATTATGTTTGAGATTTCTCAATTCCACTGCGTTTCAATCGAAATGACAATCTACTTTTGATTATGGCAATTAGTTAGCAAACAAGTCTAGCCCAGATTGAAATGACATCCTTTTCTTTTTTTTCAACAAAAAGATACAACCTTTCGACTTCGCTCAAGATAAATTGCAAGCTGGAAATAGCTCCTTAAAAAAATCACAAATTATCTAACTGGTTTGATTTATTATCGTCGCTAATTGTCCAGAAAAAACCAACAAAAAAGAAACTATCTGCGTTGGGTACTCTGGCTTGTCTTTCGAAATTTCCATTCATGTTTGGTGTGTTTTTATAGGTGTAGCCAAAGATGTTTTTTGTTCCTAAAACGTTGTTTACAGAAAAATATAATATTTTTTGTTGGTCTATTAAATATGCCCAATTGAAACTTAAATTGTTGAAATTTTTTGTTTGACTGTTTAAAAAACCTGCTTCGTTCGGGTTTGTGTAATTTCTACCTGAGGCAAATTGATAACTAAAACCAATTTGACTTTTCCAATCTTCAATCCAATGTTTTGTTACGATGGATAAATTATGTTTCGATGCAAAGTTTGGTTGTGCTGTATTTGGGTAATTTCTATAGTCTCTTTCAGTATCTAAATAGGAGTAAGAAACCCAATAATCTGTATTTTTAATTTTACCATTTTGCCTCCAAAAAACATCTATTCCTTTGGCAAATCCAAATCCATTATTGTTGAATGTTGAGTTAAAGTTAGGCTGATTATCATTAAAATTCGTTGAATTATTATCGAACTTAACCAAGCTGTTATAGTCTTTGTAATAAGCTTCGATTCTGAATATTTGACCCTGTTTTACAGATTGATAATTAGCGATTAAATGTGATGTGTTTTGAGCTTTTAAATTTTGTGTAAATCTTAAAAACTCATTATTTGGGTTTTGATAAAACTGCCCATATGCCAAAGAAAATTGTGAGTTTTTACCTGATTTGTATGAAATGGAAGCTCTTGGAGATACTGTAAACTCGTTTAATAATTCAGAATTTTCTGCCCTTACGCCAACTTTTGTAACCAAGTTTTTAGAGAAGAAAATATCGGTTTCTACAAAAGAGGCAAAAATATTATTATCGAAACCGTATTGGAATTTATTATTGTTAATTGGTGTGTAACTTTCATCGTAATTTGTAATAAAATATTCTGCTCCAAAATTTAAACGAAATCTACTTGAAAAAAGCTTTCTTAATTTTGCTTTAAAATGGTATGAGTTTTCATTACTTTTAATTTGATCATCTATAAATTTAATGTTAGAATTGTCGTTTGTGTAACTGATGGCGGTTTCATATTTCCAATTATTACCGAATTTATTTTTGTAAGAAGCATTAAAATATAAGTTTCTGTTTTGTAAGGCAAAACGTAAACCATTATCAAAATTTATGTCATCTTGTACAACATCAAAATCAGAGTAACTATAAGCACTGTATAATTTTAACATGGAATCGTCTTTAAATTTTTGTCTAAAAACCATTTCACCATTTGCAGATTGAAAAGGTTTGTTCCAAATATTTCTATCTTTAAAAATGGCATTGTAAGGGGCTAAATTGATGTAAGAAGTATTGATGCTGAAAGAACTTTTGTCCCATTTTTGCGTATTTCCAACACCTAAACCCACTGTCATTAAAGAAATATCTGTTTTTTCCTGATCAGGTTCATCGATAGTTGATAATGCTAAAACACTAGAAAGCGCTTGCCCGTATTCTGCAGAATAGCCACCTGTAGAAAATGTTATTCCTTTGAATAAAAAAGGCGAATACCTACCTCTTGTTGGAATGTTGTTTGTGGTTGGTGTAAATGGCGTAAAAACTCTTGCGCCGTCTATAAAAAATTGAGTTTCTTCTGCTTCTCCACCTCTTACAAATAAACGCCCATCTTCGGCAACTGCAACAGTACCTGGTAATGTTTGTAAAGCGCCTACAAAATCTCCTAAAGCACTTGCTGTAGTTACCACGTCTAAAGGTTTTAAAACAGTAACTTTTCCTTTTTCTCCAGCTTCAAAAGTTCCTGCATTTATTACAACTGCATCTAAAGAATTTACATCGTCTCGTAATTTTATTTTTAAATTATTGAATGTTTTTACATTGGCAGTTTTTGTATAAGTTTCGAAAGAAACAAAAGAAATTACCAAAGTTTGAGTGCCTTTTTCTTCTGTTTTAAAAGTAAATTCTCCTTTTTCGTTTGTTGAGGTTCCATCATAAGTACCATCTAAATACACATTTGCTCCTAAAATAGGAATGTTTTTAGAATCGGTAACTTTTCCTGAAACTGTGGTTTGTGCAATTAAAGTAAATTGGCAAATTGTAAAGAGAAAAAATAATAATCGTTTCATCATTTTGTTTTTTTGATGGTACAAAGATGAAAGGAATCGTATTCTTTTTTATAAAAAGAACTACCGAATTGTAATTTTTAAATGATGAGTTGTCACTTTAATTTTTAGGCTTTGAAAAAATTAGACACAATATATTTTTTTAATTTGTTTAGTCCTAATTGATTCTTTAGCTTCAAATAGCTTTATTTCAACTTAAAAAAAGTTATAAATGATTATTTTAAATCATTAATGTCCGATAAAAAATATAATGGATTGATTCTATTTTCTATATGACTAATATTCAGTGTTTTAATTTTTTAGTTTTATTAATTTCTAAAAACAGGCTACCAATTAAACGATAGTTGTTCCTTTTCTGCTTTATCAATAATCCAGTCTTTTTCTGGATCTTCCAAAAACCTAATCAGATTCAGGTAATTAAAAAGATGGATTCTACAAAAACTAACCAAATTAGAAAACGCCCAATTTCGTTTAAATATCTTTAAACAAACTAATTGTACTGCTATCAAAAATCTTAATTTGCTTATTTATTACATCCTTAATTCGGCTGTCCGATAAAAAACTACCATAATGTTTTAGTAATTGATGATAAATATTTTCAAAAACCACAACGTCTCTTTTCTTATTTGCATCGGATAAAGTACTTCGTTTTGGAATACAATTCAATTGAAAATTACTGGTCTTTCCAGACAAACCAAGCATTGCACCAGATACTTCTCGAAGTGATGTACACTTAGAAAACGAACAAAAAAGCATACTTATCAAATGATTTTTTGTTGTAAATCGCTTTGTGTAGCGATTTGAATCACACTTTTTAACGGCTCTTGTGATTATTGAATTATCAATTAAAGAAATCAGCTGTCCGAAAACAGATTTACTAGAAAAATTATTACTTTTACTCATCGTATTTTGTATTTCGAAACACAAATTTACGAATCATTTAAGAAGCCAATCTTTTTTGGCTTCTTTTTATCGGACAACAATGATTCAAAAAGTACACTATATAAAAAACAACAGTATAAAATGATTAAAAAAGGTATTTTGTAATTCCGGTTGTTTTTAGTCCGTTTTAAAACCTGTAAACAAAGAAATAAAACAATTGGAATGATTAAAAAATCATTCACATAAAAACGAATACATTGCGGTAATTGAATGTTTAAAAAAGAAGAAAAATAAATAAAACTCCCTAAAAGAAATGATAAGACAACATATTTTAAAAGGATGTTTTTCATGTTAACCAGCAGCAACCATTGCAATAAACCACGCTAAACCAGCACCAATTGTGCTAACCACCGTAATTGCTGAATGAAAAATCCAACCCACAATTCTGTATAAAAAGAAAGGATGCTTTTTTAGACGTTCAACCAAATTAGGGTTTTCTTTCTCATAAATCGCTTTTTCAATTCTTTTTTGCTTTCCAGCTTCGGCTTTAATTTCTTGTTTTTTTTGATGGGAAATTAATGTATTGCAATTCGTACAATACTCTTTATTTGTGTTAAAAGTGCCACAATTAGGGCATTTTATAATTCTTTTTCCGCTCATAATTGTTCTTTAAAAGAATACTTGTTTTTCTTTTTATAAGGACGAATAATTAAACGTGTTTCCCTATCAAAACGAATGTAATTATACACCCAATTTAGAAAAACAATGGCTTTGTTTCTAAAACCTATTAAAGAAAAAAGGTGTACAAACATCCAAACAAACCAAGCAAAAACTCCTTGAAATTTCCATTTAGGTAAATCTACTACAGCTTTATTACGTCCAATGGTTGCCATAGAACCTTTATCATTATAAACAAAAGGTTTTAGTTTTTTGTTGAATAATTTTGCTAAAATATTTTTTGCTACTAATTTTCCTTGTTGAATGGCGGGTTGCGCCATCATTGGATGTCCAAAAGGTGTTTTTTCTGAAGTCATGCAAGCAACATCACCAACTGCATAAATATTCTCGTAGTTTAAAAACTTTGTTATATTCGTCAACTTTTATTCTTGCAGCTCTTTCTATTACACATTCTGCTTGTAAACCGTCAATCGTTTGTCCTTTTACACCAGCAGCCCAAATAACAGTTTCTGCCTTAAAATGGTCTAATCCGTTTGTCGTAACTGTTTTACCATCATAATCTAACACACGCAGGTTTTTCCAAACATTAACGCCCAAATCAATTAAAAAATCTTCTGCTTTTTCAGAAGCTTTTGCACTCATTCCTTTTAGAATTTCGCCAGAACTTTGTATTAAATTTATTTGCATTTGTCTGATGTCTAAATCAGGATAATCTTTTGGTAAAATTCCTTTTTTCATTTCTGCCAAAGCACCAGCCAATTCTACTCCTGTAGGGCCACCACCTACAATTACAAAGTTCATTAACGCGTTTCTTTCTTCAAAGTTAGAAGTTAGTAATGCTTCTTCGAAATTTTCTAAAATTAAACTTCTAATATTTAAAGATTGTGGAACAGATTTCATTTCCATCGCATATTTTTGAATATTGGTATTTCCAAAAAAGTTGGTTGTAGAACCAGTGGCAATGATTAATTCGTCGTATTCTAAATTTCCAATGGAAGTTTCAACGAGGTTTTTGTCTGGGTTTATTTTAACAACTTCTGCCAATCTAAAAAAGAAGTTATCTACATCATTAAACCGTTTTCTTAAAGGAAAAGCGATAGAATCTGGTTCTAAACCACCAGTGGCTACTTGATACAATAAAGGTTGAAATGTGTGGTAATTGTGCTTGTCTATTAAAACAACTTGTAGTTCTTGTTTTTCTAATCCTTTTGCAACTGCTAAACCAGCAAATCCTCCACCAATAATTACAATTCTTGGAAAACTTGTTTGTGGAATGTTCATATTTGGTTTTTGGACTTAAGTGTTAGGGTTTTTCTAAGTACAAATTTACTGAAAAGGAATTTATTGGTAATAAATTATAACACAGATTTACACAGATTTAAATTGAATAAGTTTGTTTTGTTTCGGGTATTTAATTTCATTAAAAATTAAACGTACAGTTTTGTCACGCAGAAAGCGTCTCAAACAAAAGCAAGCCACTAACGTGAAATTCCTACGGAATGACAAACTGTGTGGGAGAAACGGAATACTAAAAACAATTAGAACATATTGTTTTATCTGAATTTTTTAATCGAAAAGAATTTATTAGCGAAATACTTCTGTAATTCTTCTCCGAAGATAGTTGATTTCAAATTTTTTTAATTTCATTAAAAATTAAACGTACAGTTTTGTCACGCAGAAAGTGTCTCAAACAAAAGCAAGCCACTAACGTGAGATTCCTACGGAATGACAAATTGTGTGGAGAAACGGAATGCTAAAAACAATTATAATATATTGTTTTATCTGAATTTTTTAATCGAAAAGAATTTATTAGCGAAATACTTCTGTAATTCTTCTCCGAAGATAGTTGATTTCAAATTTTTTTTAATTTCATTAAAAATTAAACGTACAGTTTTGTCACGCAGAAAGCTTCTCAAACAAAAGCAAACCACTGACGTGAGATTCCTACGGAATGACAAACTGTGTGGGAGAAACGGAATGCTAAAAACAATTATAAGATATTGTTTTATCTGAATTTTTTAATCGAAAAGAATTTGTTAGCGAAATATTTCTGTAACTCTTCTCCAAAGATAGTTGATTTCAAATTTATTTTAATTTCATTAAAAATTAAACGTACAGTTTTGTCACGCAGAAAGCGTCTCAAACAAAAGCAAACCACTGACGTGAGATTCCTACGGAATGACAAACTGTGTGGGAGAAACGGAATGCTAAAAACAATTATAAGATATTGTTTTATCTGAATTTTTTAATCGAAAAGAATTTGTTAGCGAAATATTTCTGTAACTCTTCTCCAAAGATAGTTGATTTCAAATTTTTTTTAATTTCATTAAAAATTAAACGTACAGTTTTGTCACGCTGAAAGAGTCTCAAACAAAAGTAAGCCACTAATGTGAAATTCCTACGGAATGACAAATTGTGTGGAGAAACGGAATGCTAAAAACAACTTTTTTAGGTTGAAGTTTAGTCGTTTTTTCTTCAAAAAGAATGTTTAAAAAAATATACAAATTGTAGATTTTGAACTTCTATTGCTATTAAAAGAAAAACGCAATCAAATTAATGATTGCGTTTTAAATATTTACAAAAACTTTGATTTATTATAGATGCCTGTTTTCACAGGTATAAGCGATTCACACAAAATTTCTAATTAAATTTTGGTTCTCTGCTTACTTTACTTCCTCAAAATCTACATCTTCCACATTGTCTCCACTATCTGCATTTCCAGCTTCTGGTTGCCCTTGTTGCTGTGCTCCAGCATTTGCACCTTCAGCACCACCTTGTGCAGCATACATCTCTTCAGAAGCTGCTTTCCAAGCTTCGTTAATCTTTTCCATTGCAGCATCAATTTGTGCTAAATCTTTAGATTCGTGTGCAGCTTTTAATTCTACTAAAGCGGCTTCAATTGGTTCTTTTTTAGCTGCAGATAATTTGTCACCAAATTCCTTTAATTGCTTTTCTGTTTGAAAAATCATAGAGTCAGCTCCGTTTACTTTTTCAGCAGTTTCTTTTGCAATTTTATCAGCATCTGCATTTGCTTCTGCATCGCGTTTCATTTTTTCGATTTCTTCTTCAGACAATCCAGAGGAAGCTTCGATACGAATATCTTGCGATTTTCCAGTAGCTTTATCTACTGCAGAAACTTTTATAATACCGTTTGCATCAATATCGAAAGTTACTTCAATTTGTGGTACCCCTCTTTGTGCTGGAGGAATGTCTGTTAACTGAAAGCGTCCAATTGTTTTATTGTCTGCAGCCATGGCTCTTTCACCTTGTAAAACATGAATGTCCACAGAAGGTTGATTATCTACTGCTGTAGAGAATATTTGCGACTTTTTAGTTGGAATGGTTGTGTTTGCATCAATTAATTTAGTGAAAACATTCCCCATAGTTTCGATTCCTAAAGACAAAGGTGTAACGTCTAATAGCAGTACATCTTTTACATCTCCAGATAAAACGCCACCTTGAATTGCAGCTCCTAAAGCCACTACTTCATCTGGATTTACACCTTTACTTGGCGCTTTTCCAAAGAATTTTTCGACTGCTTCTTGTACAGCAGGTATTCTTGTAGAACCCCCTACTAATACAATTTCATCGATATCAGATTTAGATAAATCTGCATTTTTTAAGGCAGTTTCACAAGGTTCGATTGTTCTTTTAACTAAATCGTCTATTAACTGTTCGAATTTAGATCGAGATAAAGTTCTAACCAAGTGCTTTGGTCCGCTAGAAGTTGCAGTTATATAAGGTAAATTAATTTCTGTTGAAGTCGCAGAAGATAATTCTATTTTTGCTTTTTCGGCAGCTTCTTTTAAACGTTGTAAAGCCATTGGATCGTCTCTTAAATCCATATTTTCATCAGCTTTAAACTCTTCTGCTAACCAGTTAATTATTTTCTCATCAACATCATCACCACCTAGATGCGTATCTCCATCTGTAGCTAATACTTCAAAAACACCATCACCTAATTCTAAGATAGACACATCGTGTGTTCCACCACCAAAATCAAAAACAACAATTTTTTTATCGTCATTAGATTTGTCTAAGCCGTAAGCTAATGCAGCAGCAGTAGGCTCGTTTATAATTCTTCTTACATTTAATCCAGCAATTTCACCAGCTTCTTTAGTAGCTTGTCTTTGTGCGTCGTTAAAATATGCAGGCACTGTAATTACAGCCTCAGAAACATTTGCGCCTAAGTAATCTTCGGCAGTTTTTTTCATTTTCTGTAATACCATTGCAGAAATTTCTTGAGGTGTATATAAACGTCCATCAATATCTACTCTTGGTGTATCATTATCTCCTTTTACTACTTTATAAGGTACTCTTTTTACCTCTTTTGAAGATTCAGAAAATTTGTTTCCCATAAAACGTTTTATCGAGGAAACTGTTTTTGTTGGGTTTGTAACTGCTTGTCTTTTTGCAGGATCACCAATCTTACGTTCTCCACCTTCAACAAAGGCAACAATAGATGGTGTCGTTCTTTTTCCTTCTGAATTAGGTATTACAACTGGCTCGTTTCCTTCCATAACAGAAACACAAGAGTTTGTTGTACCTAAATCGATTCCAATTATTTTACTCATAATTAATAGTTATTTTGTAATTTTTAATTCGTTTTTCAATTTTACAATTACAATTAGTCAAAGTGTGTGCCAACCATTTTTTCTTTGGAAAATGTCAGTTTTTGAAAACAATTTTGAAATTTGATGTGACATAATGACACAAGTTGGTGTCTAAAGCATTGAGCAGAAGAATATTTGAAATGAATCGTTTTTTTTCATATATTTGGATAGTTCTTATTAGAATTAAATAAAATACAAATAATTAAACCACAAGAAAACATGAGTAAATTCGACGAAAAAGTAGCATTGTACAAGAAGTTTATGGACGATAGAAATTTACGTTCTAATACCGATTTATTAGCTGCAGTTACAAAAGGTTTGGGACCATCTATTTATAAAGCAGATGCAGAAACTGTTTCTGGTTCTGATGCGAAAGAATTGGCAACCGTAAAAAACAACTTCTTGATTAAGAAATTAGGATTGACAGACAGTAAAGAATTAGACGAAGGTATAGAAGAAGTAATGGAGCGTATTGGAAAATCTGAAAGAAAAAAATACAGAGCCGTAGTTTACTATATGTTAGTTAAAAAGTTTGATAAAGAGTCAGTTTACGGAATGTAGAAAGATTTTTTTTAAAATATATAAAAAAATCCAACTCATTGAGTTGGATTTTTTACATTTACAGCAAATTTTTTAATCATTTTTAGGAATGTCGCAATTTATTAGTGTTTTCGATATGTTAAAGATTGGTGTGGGGCCATCAAGCTCACATACATTAGGTCCTTGGAGAGCTGCAGAAGCTTGGGTTCAAAAAATTAAAGAAAACAAAAAGTTCGATGCAATCGACGAAATAAAAGTCGATTTATACGGCTCTTTATCTTTAACAGGAAAAGGGCATGCAACAGATTTGGCAATACTTTTGGGTTTAAGTGAAGCAGACCCAGAGTATGTACCAATTGAAGATGTTTTTATTATTGTTGACAGAATAAATACACAAAAAGAAATTCTTTTTAAAGGAGGAAAAACAGTTACTTTTCCTGAAAACTCCATTCGTTTCAATCGAGAGTTTTTGCCTTTTCATTCTAATGGTATGACTTTTAGAGGTTTCGCTAAAGGTAAAGAAATATCTACCCAAACCTATTTTTCTATTGGAGGTGGTTTTATCGTTCAAGAAAACGATAATTTAGAAGAAGAAATAGAAATTAATAAAAAGAATTTTCCTTTTCCTGTAAACAAAGCCATTCAGTTAGAAGCGTATTGCGAAGAACATAATTTATTAATTTCTGATATTGTATTTAAAAACGAATTGGAATTAAGAGACGCCAAAGAAATTGACTTCGAGTTGAATAGAATTTGGGAAACCATGTTAGAATGTATGTATATAGGTTGCCATACAGAAGGAAAACTACCAGGAGGTTTAAATGTAAAAAGACGTGCTTACGACACACATATTAAACTTATAAAAGATACAACTTATACAAACCCAAAAGAATGGATTACTTCTATAAGAAGTACAGAGGTAAAATTCCGAGAAATTTTAAAATGGGTAAGTTGTTTTGCGCTTTCTGTAAATGAAGTAAATGCTTCTTTAGGAAGAGTGGTAACAGCACCAACTAATGGAAGTGCAGGTGTAATTCCTGCAGTTTTAATGTACTATTTGGTCATAGAAAACCACAATGCAGATTTCGAACATATTAAAAAGTTCTTATTAACAGCGGGCGAAATTGGTAGTATTTTTAAGAAAAATGCCACAATTTCTGCAGCTATGGGAGGTTGCCAAGCAGAAATTGGCGTTTCTTCGGCAATGGCTGCAGCTGCATTAACAGAATTATTAGGAGGAACTCCAGCACAATCTTTGGTAGCTGCAGAAATTGCGATGGAACATCATTTAGGATTGACTTGCGACCCAATTGGGGGTTTGGTGCAAATACCTTGTATCGAAAGAAATGCCATGGGCGCCATTAAAGCCATTAACGCAGCAGAAATGGCTTTAGAAACCGATCCTAAAAATGTAAAAGTTCCTTTGGATAAAGTGATTGACACCATGTGGGAAACTGCAAAAGACATGAATAAAAATTACAAAGAAACATCTGAAGGTGGCTTGGCTGTAACCGTAAGAATGGTGGACTGCTAGAGTTAGTTGGCAGTCTTCAGTTGGCAGTTGCAGTAGCAGTTTTCAGTCTGTTCGTTATTGTGAGGTACGAAGTAATCTGTAATTTAATATTCAATTATAAACTTTTGTAAGCAGTCAGCATTTAAAAGTTAGCAACTGCCACTGTAAACTGCGACTGCCTACTATTCTACCTCGTAAAAACCAATTCATTTACAGACGACATTTTTTCCGAAAAACCGTAACCTTCAACATTAAAACCTTTTAATTCCTCTAAGGTTTTTATGTTGTTTTCTATGATGTAACGTACCATTAGTCCACGTGCTTTTTTAGCATAAGTCATTATAGTTTTATATTGTCCGTTTTTAAAATCTTTAAAAACTGGAGTTATCATTGGAACTTTTAATGCTTTTTTTGGTAGCGCTTTAAAATACTCTTTACTTGCTAAATTAATTAATAATTCGCCTTCTTCTAATTCTTCATTTAAAGATTTTGCTAAGGTATCTCCCCAAAATTGATAAAGATTTTCTTTTCGACCAACTTTTAATTTTGTGCCCATTTCTAATCGATAAGGTAAAATTAAATCTAAAGGCTTCAACAAACCATACAAGCCAGATAAAATTAGCAAACGCTCTTGTAAAAGTGGTAGTTTTTTTTCGTCCATAGAATTTACATCAATTCCTTGAAAAACGGCTCCCGTAAAAGCATAAATTGCTTGTTTTGCATTTTTTTCTGTAAATGGAATTTTCCATTCTTGGTTTCTTTCGTAATTTAAAGAAGCTAAATCGTCGGAAATTGACATTAAATCTGCTAATTTCTTTTTTGATAGTGTTTTTAGTTTTTTGTTCAACTTTTCTGAAGCTTCTAAAAATCGAGGTTGTGTATGCAAACTTGTGGGCACTTTACTTTCGAAATCTAATGATTTTGCTGGAGATATAATTATTTTCATTTTTATAAAATTGAAAAGATGTGTGTTCTTAAAATTCGACCTTAAAAATACAAATGATTGCTGTATTTCTTCAATAAAAATTGATTTTATATTTATTATTGTATTGATAAAATTTATGTATATTTCTTACCCTCTATACAAAACCAATTGATGAATAGTAACTTGTTAAAATACAAAGACAGTAAGTTTGGTGTTTTCTTAAAAAAACATAAAAAATATGCCCCTCTTTTATTTTTTATTGCTGGTTTTACTTGGGATTCTCTTACTTTAGGAAGAATTGATAGATTATACGACAATGTTATTTTATGTACCTATATAACATTGCTAACTGTAAGTATTTATTTTTATAATTTGGTAGATAATGAAAAATGGAAAAATAAATTCGTACAACGTTATGGAAAATACTTGCCTTTGGCCATTCAGTTTTTTTTAGGAGGATTGTCTAGTGCATATGTAATTTATTTTTCGAGAAGCGTTTCTATATCTAAAACAGCCTCTTTCTTTTTAATTTTAATTTTTCTTTTAATTGCAAACGAACTTTTTAAGAAAAGAATTTCGAATAAATACTTACAGTTTTGTGCTTATTTCTTCGTTAATTTTACTTTTTTAAGCTTTTTTGTTCCTGTAATCTTAAAGGAAATGAATACCACCATTTTTATAATTTCAGGAATTTTAAGTTTGGCATCAACCTTACTTTTAATTGTTTTGGTGTACAGAAGTAGCGCATCTACAAGAATAGAAATTGTAAAATGGAAAATGTTAGGAATGATTTTAGCCATATATGTATTAATTAATACATTCTATTATTTTAGATTGATTCCTCCAGTGCCATTAGCATTAGACAAAGGTTTGGTGGCACATAGTGTTTTAAAACAAAAAGACACTTATGTTGTTACGTATGAGGTAGATAATTGGTATGTTTTTTGGCGAGACCATAAGATAAATTTTAATAGAAATCGAAATCAACCAGTTTATATTTTTACATCAGTTTTTGCTCCAACAGATTTAAAAAAGAAAATTTATCATGTTTGGAAATGGTACAATCCAGAAACTAAAGAATGGATTACATTAGATAAAATAGGTTTCGAAATTGTTGGCGGAAGAGATCGTGGTTACAGGGGTTACAGCTACAAAAACAACGTAATAGATGGGCAATGGAAAGTAGAGGTAATTACCGAAGAAAGTTTGGTTTTGGGGGTTGTTGACTTTAATATAAATACGTTTAAAAGCAAATTAAAACCGCAAATAGTTACTAGAGAATTTTAATGTAATTGTTTTTCAAAATATTTTTTTAAGAACACAAGTTGAAATAATAACATGCAACCAAAGAAAAACACGGAGTAAAAAACGGTTTTAGAAATGCTTATGTTTTCAAATAAATTTAAAGCTTGAAATTTTTCTAAAAAAGAAAAATCAAATTTAGAGAAAGTAATTGCACTTTCTTTATGGTTTTTAAAGGATATAAATAAAAAAGTAATTAATGAGGCTACAATAAAAAACCATGCTTTCTTAGAAATTAATGCTGAATTTTTAATAGCATTACTTCTTTTTTCTGCAATGATGCTATTCATTACTGATGAAGTAAAATTTGTAGGTGTTTTATCAATTTTTATTTCTTTTACATACTTTTTTGCAAAAGCATCTAGTTCGTCTATGTGTTTATTTTCTCCCATAATGTGCTATAGTTTCAGGTTCAAAAGTGTCTTTAACAATCGTTAATAATTTCTTTCTACCTCTGTGTAATTTTACTTTTATGTTTGCTTCCGATAACGAAGTTACTTCAATAATTTCTTTTAAACTTAATTCTTTATAATAAAATAACCATAAAATAGAACGTTCTTCTGCTGGTAACTGTAACAAACATTTGTTCATTGTTTTTGCACGTTCTTTTCTTTCTAGAGTTTGTAAAGCATTATCCGTTGTTTGTATTTGATTAAGCGTAATTTCATTCAACTCGAAACTGTTTGTATGTTTTTTGTTTTTCTTAAGAGCATCTAAACAAGTATGATACGTAATTCTGTACAACCAAGTAGAAAATTTAGAATCTCCTTTAAATTTATTCAAGTTTTTATATGCTTTTACAAATGTATCTTGACTTATTTCCTCTGCTTCCTCTCTGTTTTTAGTCATTTTAATTGCCAGCGAAAACACCAAATCTTTATAGGTGTCTATTAATTCTGAAAAGGCATTTGTATTTCCTTTCAGTACTTTATTAATAATTAGTTGGTCGTTGTTAGTCATTTTATTATTTGACTGTACTTTTTAAAAATAGGTTACACTATTTATAAAAAAAATAATTTTTATTTTTTGTAACCTTTTTTTTAAGGTAATCGTCAAAGCTACAAACACAATAAAATTAATCATTTTAAAACTTAAAACATTAAATTATGGGACCAGGAATAGTATTTATATTTTTATTTGCAGTAGTATTTGGGATTTTCTATTTGTATTTTTCAACTAGAAATAAAGAACGTTTAGCATTAATAGAAAAAGGAGCAGATGCTTCTATTTTTATGAAAGGTGAACAAAATAAAAAAGCAGCACCTTTTTGGAAAATTTTAATTTTAAACCTAGGACTATTGGCGATGGGAATTGGAGTAGGTGTTTTATTAGGAGCGATTTTAAGCTATAACTTCGGCTATAATGGAGGTTGGGAAAATAGACCTGCTAATTATATAAGTTCAGATACTTTATACGCTGCATCTATCTTTTTATGTGCAGGAGCTTCTTTATTAATTGGATTTAGTATTACCAAAAATTTAGACAAAGAATAAGATTTAGCGACATAAATTTTAAACCACTTTTTTTTTAGAAGTGGTTTTTTTGTGTTTTATAAAGTTACTATCTTTAAAAAAATATTTTTTTAATGAACAACAATTATTCACAAAATAAGTTTAAAGAACTTTTAGATAAATTACAACAAGAAAGTTGGCAGTTAGAATTGCTTATTTCTGGTTTTGCAATTTTTGGATTATTTACCTCGTTAGGTCCCATAGAAAATTTATGGAATCGAGCTGTTGCTTTAGAGTCGAATACTAAGTTTTTATATCCTATTGCCTTTATTGCCTGTAATCTTTTAATAATAAGTTTAGTTGTTCATGTAGTTTTACGCGGATTATGGATTGGTGCTATAGGTTTACGATATGTTTCCGGAGAAATAGATTACGATGCTTTAAAATATAAAAAACGTTTTACGAATCATTTAAAAAAGAAAGTAGGTTCTTTTGATAAGTATATTGGAGTTTTAGAAAACTATTGTAGTATTTTATTTGCCATTACCTTTCTATCGTTATTTTATCTTATTTCATTTTTTATTGCTGTTTTAATTTTTGTAGGAGCAACTTATTTATTTGTAATCTCTGGCATTTTCCCAGAAGTTTTAGGAACAACAATTTTAGGTTTTTTTGGTATTGTATTTATTTTTTTATTATTTATTGTTTTTTTAGATTTTATTACTCAAGGTTATTTAAAGAAAAAAGAATGGACTTCTTTTCTTTACTTTCCTATATATAAAATTTTTAGTGTAATAACCATGTCTTTTTTATATAGGCCTTTGGTTTATAATATTTTAGATAATAAGTTTAGCAGAAGATTAACCATGGTTTTAACTCCTGTGTACATTTTAGCTTTCTTTTTAACCACGTTTACAAGTATTAGATCTAATTATGTAGTAAAACAAAAATATGCATCTACATATTATTCAAACAATAACAACTATTTAAATTCTTTAGAAGAATATCAGTATATAAGAGTTGCTGCGCTACAATCTAAAATTATAAAAGAGAACTATTTGCAGGTTTTTATTCCTTTTAAAGAAAAAATTGAAGACTTAATTTTAGAACAAAATGTTGACCTAAAAAAAACTAAAGATAGAAGAGGTTTTAGAACTAGTTTTTTTTTACCTAAAGAAAAAAGTAGTTATAAGGAAAAAGATAGTATCACTTCATTATATTTAAAAGCTTTTCAAAATGTATATACTTTAAAAATCGATGGTAAAAAAGTGACATCAGATTTTTCTGTAACAGAAATTAATAATCAGTTAGGTTTTGAAACTTTTATTTCGTTAAATAATGTTAATGAAGGAAAACACACTGTAAATTTAAATAGATTTGTAACATCAGAAAAAAGCAAAAAGCTAGAAAACGAACATATTATAGACATTCCTTTTTGGTATTATAAACAATAGAAAAAATTTAAAAAATGAAAAAAATTACACTTTTAGTATTATTGATTGCAACTGTTGGTTTTTCACAAACAGATGCTAAAATTTATAACATTATAAATGCAGTTTCTGCAGAAAGAATAAAAGCAGATGTAAAAACATTAACAGAGTTTGGTACAAGAAACACTTTTTCTGATACCATTTCTAACACTCGAGGAATTGGTGCTGCAAGACGTTGGATAAAATCTCAATTCGAAAACATTTCTAAAGATTGTAACCATTGTATAGATGTTTTTTACCAAAAAGATTTGGTTACTAAAGAAATGAGCAGTAGAGTACCACATGATGCATGGATTGTAAACGTAGTTGCTGTACAAAAAGGAACAAAATATCCCAATAGATTTGTAATTATGAGTGGAGATATCGATTCTCGAAATAGTGATGGGTCTAACTTTACAAAAGATGCTCCAGGAGCCAACGACAATGCCTCAGGAATGGCAGGAACAATCGAAGCAGCAAGAGTTTTAAGTAAGTATAAATTTGAAAGTAGTATTGTTTATCTAGGTTTGTCTGGTGAAGAACAAGGTTTGTTTGGCGGTGCAGGATTCGCTAAATATGCCAAAGAAAAAGGTTGGGACATTATAGGAGTTTTAAACAACGATATGATTGGAAATATTGAAGGCGTAGATGGCGTAATTGACAATAGAAGTTTTAGAATTTTCTCGGAACCAGTATCTGCAAACGAAACAGAAAGACAGCGAAAAGCTAGGCGTTTTTATGGAGGAGAAGTAGATGGTATTTCTCGCCAATTAGCAAGATACATTCACAAAAATGTAAAAATATACATGCCAGAAATGAATCCAATGATGATTTATAGACTAGATCGTTTTGGTAGAGGAGGGCACCACAGACCCTTTAACGACTTAGGTTTTGCAGGCATTAGAATTATGGAAGCTCATGAAAATTATACGCAGCAACACCAAGATATAAGAACCGAAAACGGAATTAAATATGGAGATACTTTCGAGCACGTAAATTTCGGGTATGCCAAAAAATTAACAGCCGTAAATGCCATTAATTTAGCAAGTTTGGCTTGGGCGCCTCCAAGTCCAACCACAGTAGAAATTGGTGGAATTGTAGAGGCTTCTGCAAAATTAAAATGGAATAAAGTAGAAGGGGCAAAAGGCTATAAAATTTACTGGAGAGATACAACATCGCCAACTTGGGATTATAGTAGATATGTAGAAGGTACCCAATTTACGTTAGATGGAATTGTAATCGATAATTTCTTTTTTGGAGTGGCTTCAGTAGGTAAAAACGGGCATGAAAGCGTAGTGGTTTTTCCAAATAAAATTATAAGATAAATGCCCGACAAACCAGAAATTTATTTTAAAAATGATGTAGAATGGCGTAATTGGTTGTCTAAAAATTATAATTCTTCAAAAGGAGTTTACCTTATTTTTTATAAAGTAACAAACGACGAAGAATCGATGCGTTGGGAAGAAGCTGTAAAAGTAGCCTTATGTTTTGGTTGGATAGATTCTACTGTAAAGAGTTTAGGAAATGGAAAGCGAAGGCAATATTTTTGCAAGCGAAACCCTAAAAGTGTTTGGAGTGCACTCAATAAAAAATACATTAAAGAATTATCGAAAGATAAGTTAATGCATAAAAGTGGGTTAGAGATTATTCAAATAGGAAAAGAAAACGGTTCTTGGACAGCTTTAGACAAGGTGGAACAAGGAATTATTCCAGAAGATTTACAAACAGAATTCGATAAAAATAAAACTGCTCTTACAAATTACAAAAACTTTGCTCCAAGCTACAGAAAGAATTATTTGTATTGGCTAAATCAAGCAAAAAGAATAACCACAAGAGAAAAAAGAATTGCAGAAATTATTTCGCTCTCTGAAAAAAATATAAAATCGAGGGGAAATAGGTAATGCCATTTGTTATTTGAAATTGCTGTAAAAGAAAAATTCAAATGAATACATAATAACCTGAGTTCGATTAATAAATTGTCAACTGATTAGACTTTACAGTCTGATATTTTATAGCAGGTTTTTTTGGTAAAAAGCTATATGCAATAAGACCTGCGATTATGTTTGACAAGAAATTAGTAAAACTTCTATGTCTAGAATGTTCAATTTGACAAATATTTTTGAGTTCGTCATTTACGGTTTCAATAACAGAGCGTTTACGCAGTAAAATTTTATCACTCATTGTCATTAAAGAATTCTTCATATTGTTTTTAATATGAGTAATTAAATGCAATCCATCAGCAAAAAGTAACTGCATTAAATCTTTTCCAACATAACCTTTGTCCGCATATAACTTACCATAAATTTTATCTAAAAAAGACTTCTTTTTTAATGGCGTTCTATCATCAACATTAGCTTGGGTTATGCAGAAGTTTAGGATTTCACCTTTATCATTTATAACGATATGCAATTTAAAGCCATGGAACCATCCTATAGTGGATTTTCCAGTGGTTGCAATGCCTTTAAATACTTTATTATTCTTAATTCGTTTGGGGCTGCAAACTCTAACAGGTGTAGAATCTACAAAAGAAATACCCGTAGAATTACCTAAACAACATGTCTTTAAAAATAAAGTCATTGGCATGAGGTTTTGCTGCATGAGTTCTGTAAATCTATTGTATGAAACTGTAGCTGGGAAATCATCTTGCATATGCTTTTGCAAGTAATACACGTAAAAGTGTTTAAAGGTCCTAAAACCACTAAGCTGAAACAAAATGGTAATGGTAATTACCTCGCTATTTGACATAACACTGGGACGTTTTGATGGATTGCCTAAAAGGTGTTTACTGACTATTTGGTCATATTCTTTACAAAATTCATCAACAAGACAGAAAATTTCAGTAATTTTAGAGTAGATTATCATAGATAGATTTTTAGATTAATAAATTGAAATTCAATACTTTAATTTACTGAAAATCTATCTTTTTTACTAGAAAAAAATGCCTAAATTTTAATCGAACTCAGGTTAATACAAATTTTTAAACTATAATTTATTCCAAAACCTGTATTTACTTTTTAGCAGATAAAAAAATGATTCGTGTAAAAGTAGAGTTCTTTCTTTTTAAATTAACAACAATATTTGCGTAAACACAACTTTTGGACTTGATCCTCCTTGATCCACTTGATCCAGTTTACGAAAGAAAGTATTGGGCAAAAAAAATCCCTCACATCTGTGAAGGATTTTACTTTGGTGGGCAATGAGGGATTCGAACCCCCGACCCCCTCGGTGTAAACGAGGTGCTCTGAACCAACTGAGCTAATTGCCCTTAGCGGGTGCAAATATAATACAGAATTTAATATCTCCAAAATAAAAAAGACATTTATTTTAAATTATTTCTGCAACGACAAATGTACTTCCTCCAATATAAATTGTATCTTCTTGATTTGCATTTAGTAATGCTTTTTTAAAAGCTAATTTTACGGATGAATATTTTTTTCCGAATAAATTAAAATCTTTGGCTTTTTCTTGCAAAACGTTTTCTGAAAGCCCTCTTGGGATATCTGGTTTACAAAAATAATAAATTGCATCTTTCGGAAATAAAGGAAATATTTCTTCTAATTTTTTATCAGAAACAACTCCTAAAACAATATGCATTTTTTTATGTTTTTCTTTTTGAAGTTGATTTAAAACAATTTGTAAACCCTCTTTATTATGGGCTGTATCACAAATTACTCTTGGATTTTCTTGAAGAACTTGCCATCTTCCTTTTAAATTGGTGTTTTTTACAACATTTAGCAGTCCGGTTTTGATGTTTTCTTCAGAAATTTTAAATTCCTTTAAATATTGAAGCGCAGCAACTGCTGTTTTTGTGTTTTTTTGTTGATAATCGCCTAACAAATCTGTTTTATAGACTTCTTTGTTTTTAGAGGCAAAAATAATTTTAGAATTTGTTTCTTTTGCTTTTTTAAGAAATACTTGTTTTACTTCTTTTTGCGCTTCACCAATTACAACAGGAATATTTTTTTTAATAATTCCTGCTTTTTCAAAAGCTATTTCTGGCAATGTTTCGCCTAAAAACTGCGTATGGTCCAAACCGATATTTGTAATTACAGACACTTCTGGTGCAATGATATTTGTAGAATCTAACCTTCCGCCTAAACCTACTTCAATAACAGCAATATCTACTTTTTCATTGGCAAAATAATCAAATGCCATTCCGACTGTCATTTCAAAAAAAGATAGTTTTTGTTTTTCTAAAAAAGCTTTGTTTTTATTGATAAAAGAAGAGACTTTTCGTTTTGGAATTTCTTTACCATTTATTCGGATTCTCTCTGTAAAATTTTTTAAATGAGGAGAGGTGTATAAACCTACTTTATACCCTGCTTCTTGTAAAATAGAAGCCAGCATATGGCTTGTAGAACCTTTGCCATTTGTACCGCCAACATGAATGGTTTTAAACTTTTTTTCTGGAAAATTTAGTATTTCAGAAAATGCTAAAATATTGGTTAAGTCTTTTTTGAAAGCTGTTTTACCCTCTCTTTGATACATTGGAAGTTGTGCAAACATCCAATCTAAAGTTTGTTTGTAAGTCATACAAAAAAAACAATTATTTGTCTTTCTTTTTCAAATTTTCTTTTTCCTGAACTTCTTTGCGTAACGAAGTACTTGAAAAACGGTGTTCTCTTTTATTGAAATACAAATCTATTCCTTTCTCTTCACAATATTTTCTACCTGTAAATTGTTTACTTGCATATTCTTCGCCAATAATTCTTACATCAATCTTAAAAGAACGTAAAACATCTTCTAAATCTTGCTCTGTAGCATAAGGTACTATTTCATCTACAAATTTACATCCTTTTAATTGTATATAGCGTTCTACTACAGATTGAACGGGTCTGTTTTTTTCTGGTCGATCTATTGTTGGGTCTGTTTGTAATCCGCAAATTAAATAATCGCACTGGCGTTTTGCGTCTTCTAACATTGTAATATGGCCTGCATGTAGTAAATCGAAGGCGCTAAAAGTAATTCCTATTTTCATGTTTTAATGATTTTTAAGAGTGTCTTAAACATTTATAACGGTTAAAAATAACCAAATTAAATGTTATTTAGACAAAGAAAACTTATAAATAATTGTTCCTGTTTGTTTTGAAGGCGCTTTAGTATCTGCGTTCCATTTTGTTTTAAGGGCGGCTTCTTTTGCGGGTTTTAATAAGCAAGGTGCTGTATTTGTAGAGCCTTTTACCCCTGGAATTGCACGAATTACTTCGCCGTTTTTATTTACTGTGATTCTTACCACAACTATACCTTCTTCTTGACAATCTGGTTGTTGTTTGGGTTTAGACAATGCTTTTCTTCCGGCTAAATTATAATTTCCGCCAGAACCACTTCCTGTATTTCCATAGTATTTAGAAGATGTTGGGTCTCCAGCTTTTTTTCCTTTTACGCCTTCAACCTTGTCATCTCCTTCTCCTTTAGGTTCTCCGTCTGAAGAGTTTCCGTTTAATAATTTATTTAAAGCATCTTGATTTTCTTTCGAGGGTTTAGGCTTTGGTTTTTCTTTTGGTTTTACTTCTTTTTTAACAACTTCTTTTACTGTTTCTTTCTTTTTTTCTTTTATTTTTTCAACTACTGGTACATCTTCTGTAGTATCTTCTGTAATAATTTCTTCTTTGATAATTTCTTTGGGAGTTTCTTTTACCTCTTCGACTACTTCTTCTTTTTTTTCGACAACTTTTGGAGCTGTTTTTTTTGAGTTTATCACAGGTTCTCCCATACCAACATTCGAATCGCCAAAATTTATGGACAACCCATATTCTTCTGGCGGATCTAAATATTGCATTCCATAATTAAAAATAGCAAACACTAATAACATTAAAATTATTGCTGTTATTAATGCCGATTTTCGTTTATGTTTTGTTTCTAATATTTTCATTTTCTTTTGTAAAGAATTATTGTCATATTTTGAATGATACCTTTTTTTTTAAACAAGCATTTTGCGTTAGGGATTGAAACGACATCCTTTTTGCCTTTTTGAGCAAAAAGATATAGTGTAAAGCCCGTTAAAACGCCCAAAAAAATTATTTCCCTTTTACAGCTAAAATCATTTTTAATTTGTTCTTATTTGCAATATCAATTACTTTCATTACATTTTTATAAGGTACGTCTTTATCTCCTCTAATTACAATGGTTTTCTTTTTATCGGTTCCAACGCTTTTTAAGATTTCGCTTTCTAAATTAGATGCATCTACTTTTGTTTTATCGATATAAAATATCGATTTATTTGTAATAGAAATGGCTACAGATTTACTGTTTTCTGTCTTTCCGCCAGCTTTTGGTAACAAAACATCAATTGCGCTTACGGTTACCAAAGTAGATGTTAACATAAAAAAGATTAACAATAAAAAAACAATATCTGTCATGGACGACATATTGAATGTTGGATCTACTTTATTTCTTCCGCGTAAATTCATAAGTTTCATTTGACAAGGGGTTTAAACCCCTTGTTATACTGGTTCGTTTAGCAAGTCTAAAAATTCTACAGATTTTGCTTCCATTTGATACACTACTTTATCTGTTCTAACGACTAAATGATTGTATGTAATGTATGCAATAATACCAACAATTAAACCTGCAACTGTGGTTGTCATGGCTGTATATAATCCGTCTGAAAGCATTTTAATATCGATTTGTCCGCCAGCATTTGCAATTTCGTGAATTGCAACAATCATTCCAATTACGGTGCCTAAAAACCCAATCATAGGTGCTGCTCCGGCAATTGTTGCCAAAACACTTACATTTTTTTCGAGCTGATATATTTCTAATTTACCAGCGGTTTCTATGGCTGTATTGATGTCTTCTAGAGGTTTTCCTATTCTCGAAATTCCTTTTTCTATTAAACGTGCAGTTGGTGTATTTTTACTTTTGCACAATGCATCTGCAGATTCTAATTTGCCGTTAGAAACATAATCTCTAATTTGGTTCATAAAATTTTTATCTACTTTAGAAGCGGCTTTAATTGCAAAAAATCGTTCGAAATAAATATAAATAGCGATTGCTAATAGCACAAAAAGGATTGCAATTATTATTTGGCCTCCTAAACCACCATCCATAATTAATTTATAGATAGATAATGTTTTTTCTTCGGAAACGGCTTCTTCTAACAGCTCTGTATTTTCTTGAAAAAGTAAAATCATGAATCTTTTTTTATGTTCTTTATATTAACGAGAAATCTTTTTTAAAATTGTTTTGTTTTGCCAAATCAATTTATGTTGCATAAAAAATGTCATTTCAAAGAAAAAAGATGAAATGACATTTTTTAGTTTATTTTTCTTTAATTAAAATAATGTTCTTGTAATCATAAATGTAGCAGAACCTACCACAAAACCAATTAACGCCAACCAAGATATTTTTTTTAAATACCAGAAAAAATCTATTTTTTCCATTCCCATGGCTACCACTCCTGCAGCAGAACCTATAATTAACATAGAGCCTCCTGTTCCTGCAGAAAATGCAATAAAGTGCCATAATTCGTTGTCTATTGGTTCCGAAAACATTCCTAAACTGGCAGCAACTAATGGTACGTTATCGATTACTGCAGAGCCAACACCTAACAGCATTACTACCAAATCAGATACTCCAGCTGTTCCTGCAGCGTGCATTTCTGTTCCCATCATTGGTACAGTTTCTTGTAGGGTTGATGCAAAATTGAATAAAATTCCTAATGATTCTAATGCAGCAACTGCCATTAAAATTCCTAAGAAAAATAAAATACTAGGCATTTCAATTTTAGATAATGATGCATGTACAGGACTGTGGTGTGCACCCATTGCATGTTCTTCTGCTTCTTCTCCTTCGATACTAGAAATAGAGAATTTAGAGTTACTATAAATTTCTGCAAAAGTAGCAACAACTGCTAAAGACAACATCATACCAACATAAGGTGGTAAATGTGTAATTGTTTTAAAAATAGGTACAAAAACAATGGCTCCTAAGCCTAAATATAACATTCTTCCACTATGTGGGCTTTTGGGTTTGTCATTTTCTTCTTCAAAATCTATTTCTCCTTTAAAAGCGGGTAAAAAAGAAGCGATAAATGCAGGAACAACCATACATAATAAAGATGGTATTAATAGATATTCTATTAATTTTAAAGTAGTTACTTTTTTACCAATCCAAAGCATTGTTGTGGTAACATCTCCAATTGGCGACCAAGCCCCACCTGCGTTTGCGGCAATAATAATTAAACCTGCAAACCAAATTCTTTCTTCTCTATTTTTAACAATTTTCTGAAGAATAGAAATCAATACAATGGTTGCTGTTAAATTGTCTATAATTGCAGATAAAATAAAAGCTAAGATCGAAAAAATCCATAAAATTTTTGTCTTTTTCTTTGTTTTAATAAAGCTTTTAATTGTTGAAAAGCCGTCGAAATAATCTATAATTTCTACAATTGTCATGGCACCTAAGAGGAAAACCAATATCTCTGCAGTTTTTCCTAAATGATGCAACAAGGTTTCTTCGACTAAATGTAACTTATCTTCATGTAGCATAGTGCCAAAACCTTCTACTAAAGAATGCTGACTGGAATCGAACCAATTTGTAAAATTATCTACGCCAAGTGCAACTAAAGCCCAACAAACAGCCATCATAATTAAGGCCGGTATTAGTTTGTCTAATTTTATATTGTGCTCTAGTGTAATGGCTAAATACCCCATTACGAATATAATTATAATTACTGATTCCATACTTTTAGTTTAATTTATATTAATTGTTTTAATGCTATTTCGAATGCTGTTGAGCATATATTTGTTTTTGATGCACTCTTTTTAAATGTCTTTTGCAATGCTTTTTTTATAACATTCGAAGTGTCTTTAAAAATAGCTTTGTCTTGCATTGGTAATGTTACTCTTGCTTCCATTAAGTAAGCAAAAACTCTGGCAATACCACAGTTCGAGATAAAATCTGGCAACAAACTTAAGTGATTATCTGTATATTCCATAATGGGACCAAAGAAAATTTCTTTGTCTGCAAAAGGTACATTTGCTCCTGGAGAAATTACTTCTAAACCTGTATTTATCATTTGTTGTACTTGATTTTGAGAAACCAATCTCGAAGCGGCTGCAGGAACAAAAATTTCTGCTGGTAAGCTCCAAATTTTTTCATTTATTTCTTCAAAAGGAATCATGTTTTTTGTTGATAATTGATTTCCGTTTTTCGAAAGAAACAATTCTGTCATTTCATTTTTAGTGAATCCTTTTTCGTTAATAACTCCACCCTGTCGATCTATAATTCCTACTACTTTTGCACCTAATTGAGTTAAATAATAAGCCGCAGCAGAACCTACATTTCCAAAACCTTGTACAATGGCACGTTTTCCTTTAATGTTTCCGCCATAAATATCGTAGTAATGTTTTACAGCTTCTGCAACTCCATACCCTGTTAACATGTCTGCAACTGTATATTTTCTAGTGATATCTGGCGAAAATTGTTCGTCTTCAATTACCTTAATAACTCCCATACGTAATTGGCCAATTCGGTTTATTTTATCGGCTTCAGATGGTTTAAAGTGCCCATTAAAAATACCTTCTTGCGGATGCCAAACACCACAATCTTCTGTAATTGGAATTACATCTTTATCTGCATCTACATTTAAATCTCCTCCAGTTCCATAATAATGTTTTAAAAGCGGAGTTACAGCTTTATACCAACGTTCTAAAACGCCTCTTTTTCTTGGGTCGTTTGGGTCGAAGTTAATGCCCGATTTTGCGCCACCAATTGCTGGGCCAGAGACTGTAAATTTCACCTCCATCGTTTTTGCCAAAGACATTACTTCGTTTTGGTCTAAGCCTTTTCTCATTCTTGTGCCACCACCTGCAGCACCTCCTCTTAAAGAGTTTATAACGGTCCAGCCTTCTGCTTCTGTTTCTTGGTCTTTCCAATGAAAAACAATTTCTGGCTGCTTATTTTCGTATCTTTTTAATAATTCTTTCATTCTATTTTTATAAATTCTCAACTTGTTTTTAACGAACTTTCAAATGCAATTTTTACAATATTGTTCAATTTTATTGAAGTTAAAGCTGATTCATACTTATATTTTTTTAGAATTATTATTTATTAACACTGTTACCTACAAACTTAATGTAAAAAAATGATTCTTTAAATTTTTTAAACCAAAAACTATGGTGTAAAAATAACACCCGAAGAATGATTTTTTTCGGCACCAGTTACCGATTTTAAACAATTAACTTGATTATCAAGCTTTAATAAGCCTAAAAAAGCAAAAATTAAGGCTTCTTTATAGTTGATAATTTTCTTGTTATTTTCTTTAATTTTAACATTTGAATGTTTTTCAATTTGTTTCATTAAAAATGAATTAAAAACACCACCTCCAGTAACTAAAACTGACTGGTTGCCCGCAATAACTTTACTTATTTGAATGGCAATATGTGCTACAAAAGTTCTTAATATCGAAGAAACATCTTTTTCAAAACGCTCAATTAAGGGAAATATTTCTTGTTGTACCCATTCCAATCCTAAAGATTTTGGGGGCTCTTTTTTGTAAAACTCTAAAGAATTCAATTTTTCTAACAACGGATCATTTATTTTTCCTTTAGATGCTATTTTTCCAAAGGCATCGTATTCTAAACCGATTTTATTTGCGTAAAAATTTAGTACAATGTTTACCGGACAAATATCGTACGCAATTCTTTCGCCATCTTTATCAAAAGAAATATTAGAAAAACCTCCTAAATTCAGGCAAAAATCATACTCGCCAAACAACAATTTATCTCCAATTGGTACCAAAGGCGCTCCTTGCCCTCCTAATTTTACATCTTGGGTTCTAAAATCGCAAATTACCTTTTGCTGTGTAATTTTTGCAATTTCTTTGCCAAAACCAATTTGTAGCGTAATTCCTTTTTGGGGTTGATGTAAAATTGTATGTCCATGTGAAGCTATAAAATCGATGTTTTTAATTTTAAAATTTAAGATGAAATGATTGATGATTTTGCCTAAATACTTTCCGTAAACAACATCTAAATCTTTTAACTCTTTATTAGAAAGATCCATTGCATTTTGCAATAACTGTTTCCATTCTAGCGAATACGGAATGGTTGTTGCATGCAAAATCTCGAAATTAGAATAACTACTTTTTTCAAAATTTGCATACACCAAATCTACTCCATCTAAAGACGTTCCAGACATTACTCCTATTGAAAAAACCTTCTTTTTATTCATATCTGTAAAAATAATAAAAGTCTATTGAAAATATGTTACGAAATCGATATCTTTACACTCTTAAATTACGAATATAACAATACTTACTATGAATTTTAGCTTAACAGAAGAACATATGATGATTCGCGATGCTGCAAGAGGCTTTGCGCAAACCGAATTGCTACCAGGAGTTATTGAAAGAGATAATAAACAAGAATTTCCACAAGAATTGGTGAAAAAAATGGGCGATTTGGGTTTTTTGGGAATTATGGTAGATCCAAAATATGGAGGAAGTGGAATGGATGCCATTTCTTACGTTTTAATTATGGAAGAATTGTCTAAAATAGACGCTTCTGCATCTGTAATTGTTTCTGTTAACAATTCTTTAGTTTGTTATGGTTTAGAAGCTTACGGAAGTGAAGCGCAAAAACAAAAATATTTAACCAAATTAGCCACAGGAGAATTTGTGGGGGCATTTTGTTTAAGTGAGCCAGAAGCAGGTTCAGATGCAACTTCGCAAGCAACAACTGCAGAAGATAAAGGCGACCATTATGTGATTAACGGAACAAAAAACTGGATTACAAGTGGTGGACGAGCAGATGTATATTTAGTAATTGCGCAAACAGATAAGGCAAAAGGGCACAGAGGAATTAATGCTTTTATTGTTGAAAAAGGAACAGAAGGTTTTCATATTGGTCCCAAAGAAGATAAATTAGGAATTCGTGGCTCAGACACACATACCTTGCAGTTTAATGATGTAAAAGTGCCCAAAGAAAATAGAATTGGTGAAGATGGTTTTGGTTTTAAATTCGCCATGAAAACACTTTCTGGGGGTAGAATTGGTATTGCTGCACAAGCTTTAGGTATTGCTGCTGGCGCTTATGAATTGGCTTTAAAATATTCTAAAGAACGCAAAGCTTTTGGTACAGAAATTTGTAATCATCAAGCAATTGCCTTTAAATTAGCAGATATGTACACAGAAATTGAAGCTGCTAGAATGTTGGTTATGAAAGCTGCTTGGGACAAAGATCAAGGGAACAATTACGATATGTCTTCTGCAATGGCGAAATTATACGCATCGAAAGTTGCCATGGAACAAACTGTAGAAGCTGTGCAAATTCACGGTGGAAATGGTTTTGTAAAAGAATATCATGTAGAGCGTTTAATGCGCGATGCAAAAATTACACAGATTTACGAAGGAACATCAGAAATTCAAAAAATTGTAATTTCGAGAGGTGTTATCAAAGGGTAAAATAGCTCATTATATAAGGTATAGAAATCCATCTTTTTAAAAGGTGGATTTTTTTTAGGGCGCAACCTTTCAGACTGGGCCTGGAGTTTATCTTGAGTGAAGTCAAAAGGTGTTCGCTTTTTTTATGAAAAATAAAAAAAGAGCTCAAACAAATGCAACAATCCTTTGCGCAACCTTATTTTGCTATTAATTTTCTAATTCGATATCAAATAATTGCAAACCAGACGCAGGTGCTATATTTCTCATAAACATTCTGTCGTTATCTGGTTTTAAAGAAGTTTTAATAAAATTTAAATCGAGGTTTCCTTTCCCCACTTCGAACAAAGTTGCCATTATCAGGCGAATTTGATATCTTAAAAAACCTTTTCCTTTTATTTTTAAAACGTAGCTCTTTTCAGGAAAAAAATTAGCTGTTAAAATATCATTTTCAACAATTTCACAAGAAGTGATGGTTCTTTTTAGAATTGTATTTTTAGATGGTTTGGTGCAATATTTATGAAAATAATGCTCGCCTTCAAATAGTTTTGCGGCTTTTATCATTATTTTAATGTCTAAATCTTCTTTTAAAGAAACCATAAAAGGTGCAGAAAAAGGATGGCTTTTACCGCCAAAAGCAAAGTAATAATGGTATTCTTTTGTTTTTGGAGCATTTATAATATTGTAACTTCTTTCTACCTTGTTTATAGAAAGCGCTCTAAAGTCTCCAGAAAAGTTAGCATTTAAAGACTTTAAGAATTCATTTTCTTTAATTTCTTCAAACGTAAAAAGTTGTAAATAGTAAGAGTTTGCAGATACTTTTGCATCTGTTCTTCCTACTCCAATGGTTTTGTAAGTTCCTTTTTTAATTACAAAAGAAATGGTTTTATCGACCATATCATGTAATGTTTTGGCATTTGCCTGCTTTTGCCAACCAGAAAATCGGAATCCTAAAAATTGAAGTTTAATTATATAAGAAAAAGAATATTTCATCTTTCAAAAATACAATAAAACTAAATTTAAATCGCAAACCCCGATTGCTGAAGTTTTATCTTCAAAATTTTAAAATCTTCATTTTTTCTTCATCAAAAACAAAAGAAAATAAACTTTTTTTTCAAAAAGTGCATTTTTATTGATATCGCAATTTTAAAGTTTGTTTTATGTTTACACCTTCTTTTTAATAGCCTTTAAAATTGTAAAAATACATTTTTATTAAAATTACCCCTATTTTTTTGAGGGTATAAAATAAAAATACATCATTTTTAAAAATCACACCCCTAAAATTAAAATACTTTTATATACATTTGACCCGTTCAATAAAATTTAAAGACAACTAACAATTAAAAAGAACAACTATTATGAAAAAAATCATTTTAACTTTATTAGTAACTACAAGTTTAGTAGCTACTGCACAAGAAGAAAAAGGTACATTTACAGTTAGTGGAACGGTTGATACTTACTACACAAGTAACCTTAAAGACAATTCATTAGGAAGTGTTGGTGTGTTGTATGGAGGTAGTGGTGCCGCAAATGGATTTGGTTTAGGAATGGCAAATACTATTTTTTCTTATGAAAAAGGAAAAGCTGGGGTGGTTGCAGATTTAGCTTATGGGCCAAGAGCGAATGCAGCGAATGCGTATGAAGGCGCAATTAATCAATTATATGCATACTATAAAGCATCAGAAAAAATTACTTTTACTTTAGGTCAGTTTAATACTTTTTATGGATATGAAGTTATTTCTCCCGCAGGAAACTTTAATTATTCTGTTTCTTACTTGTTTAACGCAGGGCCATTTTCTCATACAGGTTTAAAAATGGATTATGCAGCTTCAGAAGATTTATCTTTTATGTTAGCGGTTACAAATCCTCATGGTGTTACAGCAGGTGCGAATCCAAGTACAAATTATCAATTAGGGTTTCAAACGGGTTATAAAGGGCAGTATTTTAACTTTGCTTACGGGGCAGATGGGTTTGGCTTTAACGATGTTTTATACCTAGATTATACAGGTGGTTTCGATGTATCAGACTCTTTTTATTTAGGAATTAATGCAGCCTATTCTAATTCTAAGGATGCAGATGCTGGTTACCAAGGTGTTGCTTTATACTTGCAAAATACATTTAGCGATACGTTTTCTTTAGGGTTAAGGCCAGAATATTTTCAAACAACTTCTGGGGCTGGAGATGCAAGTGTAACTGCGATTACGTTATCAGGGAACATTTCTTTAACAGAAAGCTTAAATCTTATTCCAGAGGTTAGATACGACTCTTCAGACGATATGATTATTCCAGGTTTTCCAACTCAAGATAGTATGACTGGTGTTACTTTAGCCGCAGTTTACTCATTCTAATACTCAAACAAATAATATTTATTAATTATGAAAAAAATAGAAGCAATCATTAGAAAATCGAAATTTAGTGCAGTAAGAGATGCACTACATGAAGTAGGGGTTAATTTCTTTTCTTATTGGGATGTTACTGGTTTAGGTAACGAACAAGAAGGACATGTTTATAGAGGAATTAGCTATAGTACAAGCGACATTCAAAGAAGATATATCTCTATTGTTGTGAATGATAATTTCGAAAAAATTACGATCAATACAATAATTGAAGCGGCCTCTACAGGAGAAGTTGGCGATGGAAAAATTTTCGTAAGCGACATTATAGATGCTTACAGAATTAGAACTGGAGAAAAAGGAGGACAAACTTTAAACTAAACTATTACACTATTTTTTATTATGGAATTACTTACAACAAATAATGTATGGATGATGATCTGTACAGCACTGGTTTTCTTTATGCATACTGGTTTTGCATTTTTAGAAATTGGTTTAACAAGACAAAAAAACACCATTAATATTTTATTTAAGAACATTTTTATTATTACAGTTGGTTTGCTATTGTATGCATTCGTTGGTTTTAACTTAATGTACCCAACTTGGGGTGCTAATGCATCTGGTTATTTAGGAGACTTCGTATTTGGGCTTTCTTCTCCATTAACAGCAGAAGGAACATTGGACTTAGCTTATAACGAAGGTTATACTTATTGGACAGACTTCTTATTCCAAGGAATGTTTGCTGCTACAGCTGCAACCATTGTTTCTGGAGCTGTTGCAGAAAGAATGAAAATAGGACCATTTATGATTTTTACAATCTTGTATGTAGGATTCGTTTACCCAATTGCTGGTTCTTGGAAATGGGGTGGTGGCTTTTTAGATCAATTATCAACTCCTTTTTACGATTTTGCAGGTTCTACCTTAGTGCACTCTGTTGGTGGTTGGGCTGCCTTAGTGGCAGTTTGCTTATTGGGTTCTAGAATTGGAAAATTTAAAAACGGAAAAATACAAGCCATTCCTGGTCACAACATTCCATTAGCAACTGCAGGAGTTTTAATTCTTTGGTTAGGCTGGTTTGGTTTTAACGGAGGTTCTGTTTTATCTGCAGACCCAACATTAACCTCTTTAACCTTAGTAACAACTTGTTTAGCGGCTGCAGCAGGTGGAGTGGTTGCAGCCCTGGTTTCTACATTTATGTATAAAAATTTAGATTTAACAATGTTTCTAAACGGAATTTTAGGAGGGTTAGTTGGTATTACTGCGGGTGCAGATCAAATGTCGCCAACAGATGCTATTTTAATTGGAGGAATTGCTGGAGCATTAATTGTATTTGCTGTAAGTTTAATCGATAAATTAAAATTAGACGACCCTGTTGGGGCAATTGCTGTTCACTTAGTTTGTGGAATTTGGGGAACCTTAGCTGTTGGAATTTTTGGAAAATTAGCTAGTGGTGCACAATTCTTAAGTCAGTTAATTGGTGTAGCTTGTTATGCAGTTTTCTGCTTAATAACTTCGTTTATAATTATATTCGCCCTAAAGAAAACCATAGGAATACGTGTTAGCGAAAAAGAAGAACTAGAAGGTTTAGATGCTCACGAACATGGTATGGATGCATATCCAGACTTTCGTTTAAACGAACATTAACTCATAAAACACCCCTTATTTTACCTGCAAATTTTTTAAAATTTGCAGGTTTCCCCTTTTTTATGAATATCACAATATAATATCATTTAATTATTATTACTGAATTATTTCTAGTGAATTTTTATTTTCATCATAAAAATTATATTAAAAGCTCATAAACAGTACTTTTTTCTCAATAAAAAATATAAATTAGCAGATATAATTTATTATAATATGGAGAAACAAGGCTTATATTTACCCGAATTTGAACACGAAAATTGCGGTGCAGGATTTATCTGTAATTTAAATGGAGAAAAGACAAATCAAATTATACACGATGCTTTAGAAATTCTAGTAAAACTAGAACATAGAGGAGGTGTTAGTTCTGATGGAAAAACAGGAGATGGGGCTGGTTTATTAATCGATATTCCTCACAAATATTTTAAAAGAGTTTGTGATTTCTCGCTTCCTGAACAAAGAGAATATGCTGTTGGAATGGTTTTTTTACCAAAAGCAAAAAACCAATATAATTTTTGTAAATCTACTTTCGAAAATCAAATAAAAGCACAGGGGCTTTCTATCCTAGGGTGGAGAAATGTTCCTGTAGATTCTACCCAACTAGGACCAATTGCATTGGCTTCCGAACCCAATATCGAGCAAATTTTTGTTGGTAAAAACGAAGAAGATTTAGACGAAGCGACCTTTAAAGCAAAACTGTATGCTGCTCGTAAAATAGCAGAACATAAAATAAGAAAGTCTAAAACTTCCGAAAGTCATTATTTTTACGTTTCAAGCTTGTCTATAACCACTATTATCTATAAAGGTATTATTATGCCTGAAGATATTGGGCTGTATTATAAAGACCTCCAAGAATTAGATTTGGTTACTCGTTTGGCGTTGGTGCACCAACGTTTTTCAACCAATACAATGCCAACTTGGGAGTTGGCACAACCATTTAGACACATGTGTCAGAATGGAGAAATTAATACCTTACGTGGTAATGTAAGTAGAATGCGTGTGCGAGAAGAAATCATGAAAAGTGATGTTTTTGGGCCACAAATCGAAGAATTATTCCCAATTATTTTACCAGGAAAATCAGATTCTGCTTCTATGGATATGGTAGTAGAATTACTAACGCACACAGGACGTTCTTTACCAGAAATTATGATGATGATGATTCCTGAAGCGTGGGAAAAACACAAAACAATGTCTAAAGAGCGTAAAGCTTTTTACGAATACAATAGTTGTATTATGGAACCTTGGGACGGCCCAGCATCTGTACCATTTACAGACGGAGATTACATTGGAGCATTACTCGATAGAAATGGTTTAAGACCTTCAAGATATACCGTTACAAAAAGTGGAAAGTTAATTATGTCATCTGAAATTGGTGTGGTTAACATCGCTCCAGAAGACGTAAAAAAACACGGTAGATTAGAGCCAGGGAAAATGTTCTTGGTGGACATGAATGAGGGTAGAATTATTGAAGATGAAGAAATAAAAGCAAAAATTGTTTTAGAAAGACCTTACCAAGAATGGCTAGATAAAACGCGTTTGCATTTAAAAGATGTACCTTATACTGGAGATACTTGCCCAATTGAAACCATAGATATTAAAACACGCCAACGTTTGTTTAATTATACTTTTGAAGATATTCAAGAAGTAATTACGCCAATGGCACAAGTTGGTAAAGAGGCGTTAGGTTCTATGGGAATTGATACTCCTTTGGCAGTTTTATCTGACAGGCCACAATTAATTTCTAACTATTTTAAACAACTATTTGCACAGGTTACAAACCCACCTTTAGATGGTATTCGCGAAGAAATTGTAACAGATATCAGTTTAAACCTAGGAAAAGATAGAAATATTTTTAGCATTACAGAAAGACAGTGTAGAAAATTAAATATTAAAAACCCTGTGATTTCTAATGCCGATTTAGAAAAAATTAGAAGTATAAATATTGAAAGTTTTAAAGCAACCACCATAAATATTTTATATCCAAAAGCAAAAGGATTAAATGGGCTGGAAGATGCTTTAGATAATATTGTTATTCAAGTTGAAAAAGCAATTGAAAATAAGAATAACATCATCATTCTTTCAGACAGAGGTGTCAATCAAGAATTTGCCCCAATTCCTGCTTTGTTAGCGTGTTCTTTTGTAAACCATCAATTAAATCGTTTAAGAAAACGTTCTTTTTTCGATATCATTATAGAGTCAGCAGAACCTCGTGAACCTCATCATTTTGCAACTTTATTTGGTTATGGAGCAAGTGCCATCAACCCTTATATGGTAAACGAAATTATTAGAGCACAAGTAAAAGAAGGCTTTATTGTTGGTATGGACGAACAAAAAGCCGTAGATAATTTCAATAAAGCAATTGGAAAAGGAATCTTAAAAGTGATGAACAAAATCGGAATCTCGACTTTACATTCGTATAGAGGTTCTCAAATTTTCGAAATTGTTGGTTTTAATTCACAGTTTGTAGAAAAATACTTTCCATACACAGCTTCAAGAATCGAAGGGATTGGTTTATATGAAATTGAAAAAGAAATAGATCAACGTTACAAACAAGCATATCCAGACAATCAAATTGATAAAAATTTAGGTTTAAATATTGGTGGAGATTACAGATGGAGAAGAAATGGAGAACGTCATTTATTCAACCCAACTACCGTAGCAAAATTACAACAAGCGGTTCGTTTAAGCGATCAAGCAAGTTACGATGTGTATTCTAAAGCCATTAACGAGCAAGCCGAAAATTTAATGACCATTCGTGGTTTATTTCAGTTCGATAATTTAGATCCAATTCCTTTAGAAGAAGTAGAACCCTGGACAGAAATTGTAAAACGCTTTAAAACAGGTGCCATGTCTTATGGATCAATTTCTAGAGAAGCGCACGAAAATTTAGCCATTGCAATGAACAGAATTGGTGGAAAATCTAATTCTGGTGAAGGCGGTGAAGATAGAAAACGTTTTCAAAAAGACATCAATGGAGATAGTAGAAACTCGGCAATAAAACAAGTGGCTTCTGGTAGATTTGGTGTGACCTCTCACTATTTAACGAATGCTAGAGAAATTCAAATTAAAATGGCACAAGGTGCAAAACCTGGTGAAGGTGGTCAATTACCTGGTTATAAAGTGTTGCCTTGGATTGCAAATGCAAGAAACTCAACGCCTTTTGTAGGTTTAATTTCTCCTCCTCCACATCACGATATTTATTCAATTGAAGATTTAGCTCAATTAATTTACGATTTAAAAAATGCAAATCGTGAAGCGAGAATTAATGTAAAATTAGTTTCTGAAGTTGGTGTTGGAACCATTGCTGCTGGTGTTGCAAAAGCAAAAGCAGATGTTGTTTTAATTGCTGGTTACGATGGGGGTACTGGAGCTTCTCCTTTAACATCATTAAAACACGCAGGTTTGCCTTGGGAGCTTGGTTTGTCTGAAGCACAACAAACTTTGGTGATGAATAACTTAAGAAGTAGAATTGTGGTAGAATGCGATGGGCAATTAAAAACCGGTAGAGATGTTGCAATTGCAGCCTTATTAGGGGCAGAAGAATTTGGTTTTGCAACAGCTCCTTTAGTCGCTTCTGGTTGTATTATGATGCGTAAATGCCACCTAAATACCTGTCCAGTTGGTATTGCCACTCAAGATAAAGAGTTGCGCAAAAACTTTAAAGGAACCCCAGAACATGTTATTAATTTCTTCTATTATATTGCTGAAGAATTAAGAAAAATAATGGCAGAACTTGGTTTTAGAACTGTAGCCGAAATGGTGGGGCAAACGCATAAAATTAATGCGAATAGAGCCATAAAACACTACAAAGCAAAAGGATTAGATTTGTCTAGTATTTTGCACAGACCAATGGGGTACGATCATCTTCCCGTAAGAAACACAGAACAGCAAGATCATAATTTAGATGAAGTTTTAGACTTTACTATTTTAAAAGATTCACATAGAGCTTTATATCGTAAAGAAAAAATGAATCTTTCGTACTCTATAAAAAATACAGATCGAACAGTTGGAGCAATTGTTAGTAACGAAATTTCTAAAATTTATGGGCATTTAGGTTTACCTGAAGATACATTAAATGTTAATTTCACAGGTTCTGCAGGGCAAAGTTTTGGAGCTTTTGGGGCACATGGTTTAACATTTACTTTAAGTGGTAATACAAATGATTATTTAGGAAAAGGATTGTCTGGAGCCAAATTAATTGTTAAAAAACCAGCAGAAGCAGATTTTATTGCAGAAAACAATATCATTGTAGGAAATGTTTGTTTGTTTGGAGCTATCGAAGGCGAAGCCTACATAAACGGAATCGCAGGAGAACGTTTTGCGGTTCGAAATTCGGGTGCAAAAACAGTTGTAGAAGGTGTTGGAGACCACTGTTGTGAATACATGACTGGTGGAAAAGTAATTGTTTTAGGAAAAACGGGAAGAAATTTTGCTGCTGGAATGAGTGGAGGAATTGCTTATGTATATGATCCTGAAAACAAATTTGTAAATGGTCTTTGCAATACAGAAACCATCGAATTCGAAGAAGTTTCAGACATCGATGCATTAGACTTAAAAACAACCATAGAAAAACACGTTTTATATACAAATAGTAAAAAAGGTGCTACTTTATTGGCAAATTGGGATACAAGTTTAAAAAACTTTGTAAAAGTAATGCCAATAGAATATAAAAAAGCACTAAAACGTTTAGAAACAGAAGAACCAATGTTCGAAGAATTAACAAAAGCATAATGTCATGGGAAAAGTAACAGGATTTAAAGAATTTGAAAGACAAGATGAAAAATACATTTCTGTAAAAGATCGTATAAAGCATTACAAAGAATTTACAGTTCCTCTTTCAGAAAAAGAATTAACAAAGCAAGGTTCACGTTGTATGGATTGTGGTATTCCCTTTTGCCATAGTGGCTGTCCGTTAGGAAATCTAATTCCAGATTTTAATCATATGGTACATCAAGGTGAATGGAAAAAAGCTTCTTGGATTCTACATTCAACAAACAATTTTCCTGAATTTACAGGTCGTTTATGTCCTGCTCCGTGCGAAAAATCATGTGTATTAGGTATTATTGAAGACCCAGTATCTATTGAAAATATCGAGAAAAACATTGTAGAACGTGCTTTTAAAGAAGGATGGATTAAGCCACAGCCTCCAAAAACAAGAACTGGAAAAACAGTTGCTATTGTAGGCTCTGGTCCTGCTGGTTTAGCGGCTGCACAACAATTAAACAGAGCGGGTCATACAGTTACGGTTTTCGAAAGAGACGACGAAGTTGGCGGGTTACTACGATATGGAATTCCGAATTTTAAAATGGAAAAAGAAATTATCGATAGAAGAATTGCTATTTTAGAAGCAGAAGGAATTACTTTTAAAACCAATGTAAATGTAGGCGTTAATTACAATATCGAAAAATTAAAAAGTTTCGATGCTGTAGTTTTATGTGGGGGTGCAACAGAAAGAAGAAGTTTACCAACTCCAGGAATAGATGCAGATGGCGTTGTACAAGCAATGGATTTTTTAACACAGCAAACAAAAGTTTTATTTGGCAAAGAAGTAAAAGACCAAGTGATGGCTACAGGTAAAAATGTAATTGTAATTGGTGGTGGAGACACAGGTTCAGACTGTATTGGAACTTCAAACAGGCAAGGAGCAAAGTCTGTCGTTAATTTCGAAATTATGCCAAAACCTCCTGGACACCGTTCTCCAACAACTCCTTGGCCTTTTTGGCCTTTACAGTTAAAAACTTCCTCTTCTCACGAAGAAGGTGTAGAACGTAATTGGTTAATTAACACCAAAGAATTTGTAACCGATGAAAATGGAAAATTAACTGCATTAAAAACAGTAAATGTTGAGTGGAAAATGGTTCCAGGACAAAGACCACAATTAATAGAAATTAAAGGTACAGAAAAAACTTGGCCATGTGATTTGGCACTATTAGCCCTTGGTTTTACAGGTCCAGAAAGCACTTTAGCAGATCAATTAGGGATAGATAAAGATGCTCGTTCGAATTACAAAGCAGAATATGGAAAATATCAAACAAATGTTTCTAACATTTTTACAGCTGGTGATATGAGGCGAGGGCAATCTTTAATTGTTTGGGCAATCTCCGAAGGTAGAGAAGCTGCAAGACAAGTAGATATTTATTTAATGGGTAAATCAGAATTACCATCTAAAGATGTTTCTGGAGATTTGGTAGCTATGTAATTCAAGAACTACTATTATATATTGTGTAGTTTAGTCTAAATGCCTTTTTCGAATAAAAGAAGCTGTCACAAAAGTAAATTTTACTGTCGTTTTGAGTGAAGTTGAAAAGTCTAAAATACTAATATTCAATAAATAAGATTTTTCTGTTAGCGTAGAAATGACAAATTTTAATACTTTTGAGACAGCTTCTTTTTGTTTACAAAACTGAGTAATAAAAATCAAATTTTTGTAATTCACGCATAATTTTTGGAACTGCTCCTGTACATTTCTTAAATTTCTAAGTATCTTTCCAGCGAAACTAAAAATTAATAAAATTTGAGTGTATTTGAAATTATAGGTTGGATTGGATCTGCGCTTTTTATTGTCTCGTATTTTCTACTAAGTACAAATAAATTGAAAGCAGACAATATTCCGTATCAATTAATGAATATATTAGGCGGTTTATGCCTTGTAATTTCGGCATATAGCACAAAAGACAATCCAAATTTATTTACAAATCTTGTTTGGATGTTTATAGGCCTTTTCGCTGTCGTACAAATCGTAAAGAAAAGGGCTAAGAAAAACTAAAATGAAAGTTGTTTTTTTTTAGTGAATTGAAGCAAATTTAGAGCTGTATGTTTATATTCGTTTAATTTCTCTATATAATCTTCATCGAGATCATATAAAGATAAGTAATAGTAAGCACCTTCGACAATAATAAATATTAAATCTGCTGTTTTTTTAGGATCATCTACATCAATTTCTCCGTTTTTTTTAGCATCTTCAATAACCTCACTTAGTAATAACCTTAAATTGTCGTGAAGTTTCCTGTAGGCTGTTTTAATTTTTTTATTTCTAAAAATCAATGCAAATGAGCTATAAAAAACACTATCATCGATAAGTGCATTCCATTCTCTTGAAAATAAATTATCAACCAAGCGTAATATTTGGGGTTCCCCTTTATTGTTTGTAGAACTGGCAGATAGGTAAATTTGTCTGTAGCGCTTTAAGATGTAATTGATAAGTTCGAAGATTAAATCGTCTTTAGAGTTAAAATAATGCAGTACTAAACTAGTGTTAACACCCATTTCTTTAGCAACTTTCGCTAAAGAAGCATTTTCCAACCCTTCTCTTTGAGCTACAGTATAAAAAGATTCTATAATTTCTTTTTGCCGTACATTTTTTAAACTTTTCCTTCCCATATTTATATTACATTATATATAGAGCAAATTTAACTTTAACTTTACAAAAGTAACACTTTAATTTTAAATTGATTGATTGTTCAATCAAAATATTTTTTACTATATTAGCCCAATATTAATTAAACAAGTGTTGTTTAACTATTTAATCAATAGAAATAAAACTGTTTGGTAGTATATAAAAACTAACATTAACTAATTAACCTTAATTTTTTTTATGAAAAGAGCAACAAAATGTTACGTCTTCTTAAAAAGTGGAAACAGTATTAAAGTAATAAGTTTTTTATTGTTATTGCTTTTTGCTCATCAAGGGTGGGCACAATCAATTAAAATAACCGGTAGTGTTAAAGACGCCGAGACAAACGAGCCGTTACCTGGAGCCAGTGTTTTAATAAAAGGAACTACTACAGGAGTAGTTGCAGATTTTGATGGTAAATATGAAATTATTGTTCCTTCCAAAAAATCGATACTCAGATTTTCATTTGTAAGTTTTTTAACCCAAGAAATTGTAGTGGGGGAAAAAACGAACATAAATGTTACTTTACAACCAGATTCCCAAGCATTGGACGAAATAGTGGTAGTTGGTTATGGTACAAGAAAAAAAGCGAATTTAACAGGTGCAGTTCAAACAATTTCTGCAAAAGAACTAGAGAATAGAGTTGTTGTAGATCCTTTAAAAGCTTTACAAGGTGCCTTACCAGGTTTAAATATTACCTATGGAAATGGAAGGCCAAATGAATTGGCAGATATTAACATTAGAGGATTTGAATCTCTGTCTGGAGGAGCTCCTTTAATTGTAATAGATGGAATTCCATCAGATATTAGACAGTTTACAGAGTTAAACCCCTCTGATATAGAAAGTGTAACCACCTTAATGGACGCTGCTTCTTCTGCAATTTATGGGGCAAGAGCATCTTTTGGGGTAGTATTGGTTACAACAAAAAGTGCAAAAAAAGGTAAATTAAGTGTTTCTTTTGATACCAATACATCGTATAGAAATGCTTTGCACGTTCCAGAATATATTTTAGACCCATACACTGTTCAAGAAAACCGTGTTACTGGTGCTGGAGGGTGGTATGATTTAAGAAGTGTTTGGGGAAACAGTAGTTGGGATTTGTTAAGAAAATTAAGCGACGAAGGAACTGAAGTAATTGTAAACCCAGACAATACGAATAGATATTTATATGCAGGAAGAACAGAATGGTACAAGGAAGCAATAAATAAGAATGCTGCTTCTACAATATACAATTTATCATTATCTGGAAGTAACGATAAGGTAAGTTATTTTATGTCAGGAGGTGTATCTTCTACGGATGGTGCTTTTAAATATGGAAAAGATACTTTCGATAAGTACAACTTAAGAACAAAGCTAGATTTTAAAGCTTCAGACTGGTTAACGATTTCCAATAATTCATCATTTGTTTTAGATGAATACGATGAACCATCTCAAGGTTTTAATTTTAATGGACTTCGAAATCAACCTACAACAGATGTTATTAGGAATCCTGATGGATCATGGACGCAATCAGGAGCAAGTATCTTTGGTCGTTCTTCTGAAGGAGGGCGTGCAACAACATCAAACTCAAGATTTTCGACCTTTTTTACAGTAAAAGGATCTTTTTGGGAAGATTTATTAACTGTAACAGCTAGGGCGAGTTATATGAAAAGAGATAGAATGTACGGTAGATATTCACTTCCTGTTAGTTACAACAATGGGCCAAACAGTGGTGGGGTTTTAGGAGCCTTAACAGTAGCAAGACGTGAAGCAATACAAACAGTACAAAATGTTTATGATGTTTTTGCAGATCTTAAAAAAAGTTTTGGTAATCATAATTTACATTTATTAGTAGGGTACAATCAAGAATATCGTTCTCAGGTTCGGTTTTTTGCAGAGCGTAGAGATTTAATAAGTACAAGTGTGCCAAGTCTCGAATTAGCAACTGGAGATCGTGATGTTGAAGAAGAAATTTGGGATTGGGCAACTCGAAGCGGATTTGGTAGATTTCTTTACGATTACAAAGGTAAATATTTATTGGAGTTAAATGGAAGGTATGATGGAACTTCAAGGTTTTCAAAAAACGATCGTTTTGGTTTTTTTCCTTCTGTTTCCATTGCTTGGAATATTGCTAAGGAAGATTTCTTTAAAGACATAGCGGGTGAATATATAAGTAGTTTAAAACCTAGGTTTTCCTATGGTTCTCTGGGGAACCAAGATGTAGATTCTTACGCGTATTTAGCATCGATGTCATCTAGAGAAACAACTACTATTATTGGAGGAAATCAACAAACTACATTGCTTTCTCCAGGCCTTGTTTCAGGTTCGTTAACTTGGGAAACAGTAAGATCAACAAATTTTGGTTTAGATTTTGGTTTTTTTAACAATCGATTAACGGGAATTGCAAATTATTACGAAAGAGAAACCCTAGATATGTTAACAAAATCGAAGCAATTACCAGGAGTATTAGGAACTTCTGAACCGCAACAAAATGCAGCAGATTTAGTAACTAAAGGTTGGGATTTTTCTTTAAGATGGAGAGATGGATTTGAGATGAAAGGATCAAGATTTAATTATAATTTTGGTGTTGTTCTTGCAGACAGTCGTTCTTGGATTACCGAATTCGATAACCCTAATGGTAATTTAAACGATTATTACGTAGGATACGAAATAGGTACCATATTTGGGTTTGAATCAGATGGGCTATTTCAATCAGAAGAAGAAATTGCAAATCATGCAAATCAATCAAATTACTGGTCTTACCCAGATAAAACTCCTCCAGCACCTGGTGATATAAAATTTAAAGACTTAAATGGTGATGGTGTTATAAGAGGAGCATTAACTATAAACGATCTGCAAGATGAACGAATAATTGGAAATAGAAGATCTAGATATACAATTGGTGTAAATTATGGAGCTAATTGGAAAGGATTTGATTTTAGTATGTTTTGGCAAGGTGTTTTAAAAAGAGATTGGTATCCTGGAGGACTCGATTTTTGGGGATTACGTACAAGTCCTTGGAGTAACTTACAAAAATACAACCATAATAATACCTGGACACCAGAAACACCAGATGCTTACTTACCAAGAGTAAAAGGGTATGCAGCTTCAAACTTTAGTGGAGCAGAGATTTTACAAGAAAATACAAGATACCTTCAAAATGCATGGTATATGCGCTTAAAGAATGTAACAGTAGGTTATACCTTACCTGAAAATTTCAATAAAAAAATGGGTATTGATAGATTAAGGCTCTATTTATCGGGAGAAAACTTAGCGACGTTTACGGGATTAAAAAACCCGAATATCGATCCAGAAACACTTAATACTGGTTATCCAATGCAGAGTTTGTTTGCATTTGGTTTGAATCTAAATTTTTAAATTAAATACAAAATGAAAACAATATATTTTACATTTTTAGTTCTTCTTTTAGTCTCATGTAATGACGACTATTTGGAAAGATTTCCTCAAACGGAAATTAGTGAAAAAAACTTTTTCAATAATGTCTCTGATTTAGAAACATATAGCTATCAATTTTATGATTACCTAGGAGCAAGTTTTTGGGACAGACCCTCAGACAATACAACTGTTGAAAAAGGCGCTATTAGACGCTTAATGTTAGGTAATGTAACTGCCGATAACTCAAGTGGATGGGGTAAAAATAATTGGAGCAGATTAAGATCTATAAATTTCTTTTTAGATAATTTTGAAAAAGCACAAGGCAACCAAGAAGATATTAATAAATTCGCAGCAATGGGCTACTTTTCTAGAGCTATGTTCTATATTAACAAAGTTCAAACCTTTAGTGATGTTCCTTGGTATGGTACTGTATTAAATACAAATAGTGAAGAATTGTATAAACCAAGAGATACCAGAGAATTTGTTGTAGAGAAAATTATAGCCGATTTAGAATTTGCGACAACAAACCTTAAAAGCGAAGGAGATAAAACAATTTTATCAAAATGGGCAGCATACGCACAATTAGCACGTTTTTGTTTATATGAAGGTACGTACAGGCAATATCATGCAGGAGAACAAGATTTAAATGTTACGACACCTCCAAAATATTTTTACGATAAAGCAATAGAAGCTGCAAATGCAATAATAAATTCAAATGAGTTTTCGATCCAATCGGGTAATTATGGAGATTTATTTAACGGAGTAATAGATTTAGCGGGCAGCCCTGAAACTATTATGTATCTAGACTACGAAGACGATAAAAGAGAACATGGTGCAGAGTTAGTGTTAGATTATGAAAATGGAGTAAGTCGATCGATGGCAGATTCGTATTTAAAATTAGATGGTACCTTTATGACATCTACAGACACCGAAACATTAGAAATAAATGATGCATTTACAGGAAGAGACCCTAGAATGGTGCAATCACTTTTCTATCCAGGTTATATTGTACCAACAGACACCAACCCATATAAACTACCAATTGGTAAAACAGGTGGCTATGCGCAAATTAAGTTTATGCCTAATGAAAGAGATACCCATTGGGATGGTTTTGCAACCGTTCATACAGACCTTCCTTTATACAGGTATGCAGAAGTACTGTTAATTTATGCAGAAGCAAAAGCAGAACTAGGTGAGTTAACGCAAAGCGATTTAGATAAATCTATAAATAAACTTCGTTCTAGAGTAGGAGTGGCACCATTAAAAATAAACCCTCCAATAGATCCTTCACAAGAAGCTTTATATCCAAATGTTTCTTCATCACAAAAAGCAGAAATTTTAGAGGTTAGAAGAGAAAGAAGAGTCGAATTATTTGGAGAAGGACATCGTTATACAGATATGATGCGTTGGAAAGTAGGAAAGATTTTTGAAAAACCACAAAGAGGAATTTATGTTCCACCTTCAGGTTTGGTTGATATTACAGGAGATGGTGTTGCAGATTATTTTATTAGTGACGATGGATCAAATGATCCAGGAAATTTACCAAGTGGAATAACTAGATTAATTACTAGCGAAGATACTGTTCCTATTTTTCTTGAGTTTGGAAAATCTGGACACATAATGTTCAAATTAGAACAAACAAGTATTGGTACATTTGTGGAGCCAAAGTATTACTATAGACCAATACCAACAAATGAAGTTCTCGTAAATCCAGAATTAAAACAAATATTTGGTTGGTAATTTTCATTTTATAAATAAATAGCCGTGTATAAAAATAAAAAATATATAAAATCATGAGAAAAATTTCTAAAATAAGTTTATTTGCTATTTTTTTCGCTGTAAGTTGTATGCAGCCAGAAAAAATAGATGTTGATGTTGTACCAAACCTTGCTAATATTACAGAAGTAATGGTTGGTTCTATGAGTGAGACAGGTGCATTTAGCCCTATTACAGTTTCTTTAAATGAAATTGATACCGAGAAACATACCATAAAAATGTATCTAGAAACATTTGCTTCTATTGAAAATGTATGGGCAAGTGTGCGATTAGAGACAGGGTGTAGTATTGAGCCTTTAAATGGGTCACCAGAATTTGGAGGAGTTGGTAATTTTTTATCAAGCTCGTACAGAGTTACAGCACCATCAGGAGCTACTGCAGATTGGACAATATCTATAGAACAAGACCCTAATATGCCAGATATTAGTTGTTTAACAGATTTTTGGTCTGGAACCGGAGTTAATGGAGCCGATACTATATTTCCAAGTTACAGCCCATCAACAGTTACTGCAGTGCAAACAGATTGTACGCATGTTACTTTAACATTTGAGTTTTGGGGAAGTTCAACTCCAGAAGTGGTTTTTGAACTTGAATTAGGGGAACCAGATTCATCAGACTTTACAGGTTCTATTACTCTTTTGAATGACGTGTCATTCGAATCATTTGGTTATAATTGTAAATATACTGCTGGTCCCGCAGGAACTTACGATTTAAATACATTTACATTAAACGTAGATCCAGTTTTTGAAGGATATGGAGGAAGAACATCCTATCCATTTAAATTTTCAAAAAATTAATATTTAATAATAAATAAAAATGTTAAATCATAAAATATAATTTTTGTTTGAGTTAATTTGATTTGAGTAAGAAGAGAAAGGTATAATGTCTTTCTCTTCTACTTTAATAATCAATTATAACTTGCCAAATTCTTATTATATTAAATGATTTAATTAAAGATGAATAAGATATTTTATATTTTTTTAATTGCATTTAGCATTCAAATTAGTAATGCTCAAAATAACGAAAAAAAAGTACTTTTTGTAATTGTTGATGGCATTTCTGCAGATGTTATCGAAAAAATACCTACTCCAAATTTAGATATTATTGCCAAAGAAGGTAGTTATACACGTGCATATGTTGGAGGATTAAAAGATGGGTATTCTAAAACCCCAACGATCTCAGCAGTCGGCTATAATAGTCTGCTAACAGGTACTTGGGCTAACAAACACAACGTTTGGGGAAATGGGATTGTGGCTCCTAATTACAAATATTGGACTATTTTTAGATTTGCAAAAGAGCTGCATATTCCAGATTTAAAAACCGCTATTTTTTCTACTTGGTTAGACAATCGTACCAAATTAGTTGGCGAAAATCTTCCTGCTACAGGAAACCTACAACTAGATTATCATTTTGATGGTTTTGAAAAAGATACCTTAAACTTTCCTCATGATAAAGAAAGGATGTTTATTCATAAAATAGATGAACACGTGGTAAAAGAAGCATCAGCATATATTAAAAAAAAATCACCAGATCTCTCTTGGGTATATTTAGAATATACAGACGATATGGGACATAGATTTGGCGACAGCGAGCAATTTTACAATGCTGTAAAAATTATGGATAAACAGATAGGTAGTTTGTGGAATGCGTTAAAATATAGAGAGAAATCGCATAACGAGAACTGGGAAATTTTTATTACAACCGACCATGGAAGAAATCGTAAAACAGGAAAAGGACATGGAGGACAAAGCGATAGAGAACGACTTACTTGGATTGTTACAAATGCAAAAACAAACTCTTATTTTAAAACAAAAGAACCAGCAATTGTAGATATAATGCCTACAATTCTACGCAGTCTTAACCTTAAACCCAAAAAAGAACAACTTTGGGAAATAGATGGGGTTCCATTAACAGGAAAAGTATCCATTGCAAATGCTACAGCAAATCTTAAAAACAATAAATTACAGGTTAATTGGGAAGTGCTAAATAAAAAAGGGAAAGTAAAGGTGTATATAGCAACTACAAATAATTTCTCTAAAGGTAAAAAAGATCAATATATACTGATGAAAAATATCAAAACTAGGAAAAAAGAAGTGATAATCGATGTCTCAAAATTTAAATCATCTTTTTATAAAGTTGTTTTAGAAGGAAAATACAATACCATTAACACTTGGGTAATTAATAAATAACATTTAATAAGCATGAAAGAAGTTCAAAATTCTAAAAGAAGGGAGTTTATAAAAAAAATCGGATTGGTTGCAGGTGCCTCAGCAATAGCTCCCATAACATTGTCGGCTCAAAACAACACGACTAAAAGTAGCAAAAAAAAGGTGCTTAGAGTTGCACATGTCACAGATATTCACATGTCAGATGGTAATGATGCGCCCAATCGTTTTAAAAAGTGTATAGCAGACGTAAAAAAACACAACGTCGATTTTTTTCTAAATGGAGGAGATACAATTATGGCTGCAGACTATGGAGACATTACTCGCGAAAGAGTATTAGAGCAGTGGAAACTTTGGGACGAATTAAAACAAGAATTCAAAGAATACGAAATGTACAGTTGCTTAGGCAATCACGATATGTGGTGGGCAGCTCCAGATAAAAAAGATTCAATGTATGGAAAAGACTATGTAATTAAAAGAATGGAAATGCAAAGCAGGTATTATAGCTTTTTTAAAAACGGATGGTATTTTATAGTGCTAGACAGTAATAATTCTAGAGCAGGTTCCTTAGATAAAGAACAGCGTGCTTGGTTAGAAAATGAATTAAGCAAAATGCCAAAAGATGCTTCAGTATTAGTAATGAGCCATTACCCGATCTTGGCTGTAAGCACCATTCCTTATGGAGGTAGTCATACAGATAGTAAATACATTATGAAGTTATTTTATAAACATCCAAACAAAAAAATACATTGCATTAGTGGTCATATGCATTTGTTAGATACAGCCATTTATAATAACGTAAATTACTACTGCAATGGTTCTATGAGTGGTTATTGGTGGGGAGAAGGAGATAAAGATTCTGCAGGCAAATATTGGTATCACGAAACGCCTCCTGGATATTCTATTATCGATTTCTTCGACGATGGATCTATAAATAACATCTATTATCCACATCCTTATTAATCTAATACCCGTTATTGTTTGAAATTACTGGAAAAGAAATGGATAATTTTTTTCTTTATATAAACAAGAAAACGAAAGCATAGCCTTAGCTACGGTTTTTTTTATTCTGAAATAGAAAGGAAAAAAAGGCGATTTATTACAGGATTTTCAAATGATAAATGGTATAAAAACATAACTTTAGAAGAAACCTTAGAGGTCATTTACAAATCAAGATAAAAATCCTATACATCCTGTAAAGGATTTTTTTTATTTAAACAATGTTCACTTTTTTTGTAACTTCGCTTGTTTTAATTTTAAAAGCATATAATGAAAGTAGTTGTTGTTGGAACGGGTTATGTTGGGTTAGTTTCGGGAGTTTGTTTTGCGGAAATGGGAAATACAGTTACTTGTGTAGATATTGATAAAGAAAAAATAACCCTCTTAAAAAATGGAATAATTCCAATATTTGAACCTGGCTTGACACAGATGGTTCAAAAAAATGCAAAAAATAAGAACCTTTCTTTTACTACAGATTTGTCTTCGGTTATTAAAAACACCGAAATTATTTTTATAGCTGTAGGAACTCCTATGGGCGAAGATGGCTCAGCAGATTTACAATATGTTTTAAAAGTAGCGAGTTCAATTGGGCAAACAATGCAAAATAAGTTAATTGTTGCAAATAAATCTACAGTGCCTGTTGGAACAGCAGATAAAGTAAAAGAAGTAATTGCAAAAGAGTTAAAAATTAGAAATGTAATTATTGATTTTGATGTCGTTTCCAACCCTGAATTTCTAAAAGAAGGAGATGCCATTAACGATTTTATGAAACCAGATCGAATAGTTATTGGTACAAATTCAGAAGCTGTTTTTACAAAAATGGAACAATTATACTCACCCTTCTTTAGAACTCACGATCGTTTTATAAGAATGGATGTTCGTTCTGCAGAAATGACAAAATATGCCGCAAATGCGATGCTGGCAACTAAAATTTCTTTTATGAACGAAATTGCCAATATTTGCGAAAATGTAGGGGCAGATGCAAATAAAGTACGGTTAGGAATCGGTTCAGATAAAAGAATAGGGTATAGTTTTATTTATCCAGGAGTTGGTTATGGAGGTTCTTGCTTTCCAAAAGATGTAAAAGCTTTAAAAAAAACAGCAGAAAACTGTGGATATGAAGCAAAATTAATCGCTGCTGTAGAAGAGGTAAACAACAGTCAAAAATTAGCAATTGTTAACAAGGTAATTGCAAAGTTTGGAGAAGATTTAACAGGGTTCACTTTCGGTTTGTGGGGGTTGTCCTATAAACCAGGAACAGACGATATGCGAGAAGCACCTTCTATCTATACAATTAAAGAATTGGTAAAAAGAGGCGCTGTTGTTAAAGTGTACGACCCGAAAGCCACTAAGAATGCAAAAGCGTTTTATTTAAAAGAGATTCGAAATATTGTTTACTGCAATACGAAATACGAAGTTTTACAAGATTCAAGTGCTTTAATTTTATTAACAGAATGGAAAGAGTTTCGTTCTCCAGATTTTGAAGAAATAAAAATACAATTAAAATTTCCTATTATTTTTGATGGTAGAAATCAGTACAATGCTTTTAATTTAAAGGATAATGGATTTGAGTATTACCAGATTGGGAAAGAATAGTGTAAAATTATTCTTAATTTAAGAAGAAAAAAAACATGAAATTTTCTAAAACAGAAACGAATTCTTATTATTGGATTAATGATTAAGATAGTTTTTGTATTTTCGCTACCTTAAAATAGTTATTGTTGATGAATATTGAATTGTCGGAAAAAAAGATAGTAGTAACAGGCGGAGCTGGCTTTATCGGCTCTAATCTTTGTGAGACACTTCTTAATAAAAACAATAAGGTTGTTTGTTTAGATAATTTTTCAACAGGAAAAAAAGAAAATATAATTCCTTTTTTAGAAGATTCTAATTTTACCCTAATTAACGGTGATATTCGAAATATAAAAGATTGCTTAAAAGCAACAAAAAATGCAGATTATGTTTTGCATCAGGCCGCACTGGGTTCTGTTCCAAGATCAATAGCAGATCCAATAACCTCTAACGAAGTTAATGTTTCTGGCTTCTTAAATATGTTAGTCGCATCAAGAGATCATAAGGTAAAAAGATTCGTGTATGCAGCAAGTTCATCTACTTATGGCGATTCGGAATCACTCCCTAAAATTGAAGATAAAATAGGAAAACCGCTTTCTCCTTACGCGGTTACGAAATATGTAAACGAGTTGTATGCAGCTGTTTTTTCAAAAACGTATGGTTTAGAAACCATTGGATTGCGTTATTTTAATGTTTTTGGACGCAAACAAGACCCCAATGGAGCTTATGCGGCTGTAATACCAAAATTTGTTAGTCAATTAATGAATTTAGAATCTCCTACAATTAATGGAGATGGAAATTATTCAAGAGACTTTACTTATATAGATAATGTAATTCAGGCCAATTTATTAAGCTTAGTCGCGGATAAAAATGCGATAAATACAGTTTATAATATTGCGTACGGAGATAGAAATACGTTAAACGATTTAATAGGATACCTAAAATTTTTTTTATCAGAATACAATCCAGAAATAAAAAATATTGTGGTAGAATACGGGCCTAATAGGCAAGGAGACATTCCACATTCACAAGCAGATATAAATAAAGCAAAAAAAATATTAGGCTATAAACCTGAGTTTTCTTTAAAAAAAGGATTAAAAGAAGCAATAGATTGGTATTGGAATAATTTATAAATATGAGCGAGATTAAAATTGCAATAATAGGTTTGGGCTATGTTGGGCTTCCTTTGGCAAGATTGTTTGCTACAAAATATCCAGTAGTTGGTTTTGATATTAATAAAACGAGGGTATCTGAATTAATGCAAGGAAAAGACGTTACTTTAGAAGTTGAAGAAGATATTTTAAAAGATGTTTTAATTGATGATGGTTCGAACGAAAAAGGACTTTTTTGCACCACAAAACGAAACGATATAAAAGATTGTAATTATTACATTGTTACCGTTCCAACACCAGTAGATAAAAATAACAGACCCGTTTTAACACCTTTAATAAAGGCGAGTGAAACTGTTGGAGCTGTTTTAAAAAAAGACGATATCGTAATTTACGAATCGACAGTGTATCCTGGAGCAACAGAAGAAGAATGTGTACCTATTTTAGAAGAGAAATCTGGACTAACATATAACAAAGATTTTTTTGCGGGTTATTCTCCAGAAAGAATTAATCCAGGAGACAAAAAACATACCGTAGAAAAAATTTTAAAAGTTACATCTGGGTCAAATTTAGAAACTGGAAAAAAAGTAGATAATTTATATCAATCGGTTATTATCGCAGGTACTCATTTAGCCCCAACCATAAAAGTTGCAGAAGCAGCAAAAGTGATAGAGAATTCTCAAAGAGATATCAATATTGCTTTTGTAAATGAATTGGCAAAAATATTCAATTTAATGGATATTAATACCAATGATGTTTTAGAAGCTGCAGGCACAAAATGGAACTTTTTACCATTTAAACCAGGTTTAGTGGGTGGACATTGCATAGGTGTAGATCCGTATTATTTAGCGCAAAAAGCACAAGAATTTGGATATCATCCAGAAATTATTTTAGCAGGAAGAAGAGTAAATGATGGTATGGGTAAATACGTAGCGTCTGAAGTTGCAAAACTAATGATAAAAGAAGATGTTGAAGTAAAAAATGCAGATATTTTAGTTTTAGGAATTACGTTTAAAGAAAATTGCCCCGATGTTAGAAACACCAAAGCAGTAGATGTTGTTAAAGAGTTGATAGATTTTGGAACAAATGTTACTATTTACGACCCTTGCGCCAATCCTTTAGAGGTTAAAAAAGAATACAATTTAGATTCTCAAAAAAATATTCCTCATAAAAAATTCGATGCAATCATATTAACAGTTGCTCACAACGAATTTAAAAAACTCAATTTAGATAAGTTGAAAAAAGAAAAATCTGTGGTTTACGATGTTAAGAATTTTTTAGAAACAGAGAAAATAGACAAATCGCTTTAAAATGAAGAATTTTGCACTCATAGGAGCAGCTGGTTACATTGCACCAAGGCATTTAAAAGCCATAAAAGACACCAATAATCATTTAATTGCAGCTTTAGATAAGTTCGATTCTGTGGGGGTTATGGACAGTTATTTTCCAGAAGCCGATTTTTTTGTAGAATTTGAAAGGTTTGATCGTCATATAGAAAAATTAAAAAGAGCAGGAACACAATTAGATTATGTAAGTATCTGTACGCCAAATTATTTACACGATTCTCATATAAGAATGGCGCTAAGAAGAGGAGCTCACGCAATTTGTGAAAAACCAATCGTGTTAAACCCTTGGAATATAGATGCTTTAGAAGCCATTGAAAAAGAATCACAAGGAAACATTAATACAATTCTTCAATTAAGATTGCACGAATCTATTATAAAATTGAAAAATAAAGTAGCTTCCGAAAACAGAAAAGAGAAATACGATGTCGATTTAACATACATTACCTCAAGAGGAAAATGGTATGATATTTCATGGAAAGGAGATGAAAGTAAATCAGGAGGAATTGCAACCAATATTGGAGTACATTTTTACGATATGTTATCTTGGGTCTTTGGAAGAGTACAAGAAAATAAAGTTCATTTAAGAGAAAACCACAAAGCAGCAGGCTATTTAGAATTTGAAAACGCCAGAGTTCGATGGTTTTTGTCTATTGATGAAAATGATTTGCCAGTTCATATCAAACAAATCAACCAAAGAACTTTTCGTTCTATAACTATAAACAATGAAGAAGTTGAGTTTAGCGACGGTTTTACTGAATTACATACAAAAAGTTATCAACAAATATTAAAAGGAAATGGTTTTGGTTTGGAAGATGTTAGACAGTCTATACAAATAGTTCATGATATTAGAAATAATCAGATTTTTAAAAGTATCAATAACCATTTCTTTAATAAATAGATTATTATTATATATTTGCAGAAATAAAATTTCAACTCTGAAAGACTTATTTATGAAAAAGAACCTAATAATTTTTGGTACCCGACCAGAAGCTATTAAAATGGCACCTTTGGTTAATCAATTTTTAAAAAATCATCGATTTGAAACTAGAGTTTGTGTAACAGGTCAGCATAGAGAAATGCTAGATCAAGTACTAGACTTTTTTGACATCACACCCGATTATGATTTGAGTTTGATGAAACCCAATCAAAATTTATATAATTTAACAGGCGAGGTTATTTCGGGATTAAAACCAATTCTAGAAGAATTTCAACCTAATTTTGTATATGTCCATGGCGATACGACGACGACGATGGCAGCAAGTATTGCAGGGTTTTATTCAGGAGCAAAAGTATGTCATGTAGAAGCAGGTTTACGTACACATAATGTGTTATCGCCTTTTCCAGAAGAGATGAATAGGCAAGTTACAGGAAGAGCTGCAACTTATCATTTTGCACCTACAATAAAATCACAGGAAAATTTACTTAAAGAAAACATTCTCAAAGATGATATTTTAGTTACAGGAAATACTGTAATTGATGCATTATTAGAAAGTTCCAACCGAGTAGAAAGTTTGCAAAACGAAGAAATTACACATCTTCAAGAAAAAGTAGATTTTAACAAAAGAATTTTATTAGTTACTGGTCATAGAAGAGAAAATCACGGACAAGGATTTATCAATATTTGTGCGGCTCTAAAATATATTGCAGAGGAAAACTCATCTGTAGAAATTGTATATCCTGTACACTTAAACCCAAATGTATTGAAGCCAGTTAATAAACTATTGGGTAAAGTTAAAAATATTCATTTGGTAAAACCATTATCATATCCATCATTTGTTTGGTTGATGAATAAAAGTTATTTGATTATTACCGATAGTGGTGGTGTACAAGAAGAAGCGCCAAGTTTGGGAAAACCTGTTTTGGTGATGCGAGACACGACTGAACGACCAGAAGCAGTAGAAGCAGGAACGGTGATTTTGGTAGGAACTGATACGCAAAAGATTATTAAAGAAACACAAGAATTACTAGACAATTCTGAAACATATACCTCAATGAGCGCTTTACACAATCCGTATGGAGATGGAAAAGCGTGTCAGAGAATTATTGAGTTTGTTTCAAAGTTGTAACAAATGAAATTATTAATTGATTGTTCTAGTTTGAGAGTTGGAGGTGGGATTCAAGTGGCCGCTTCTTTTATTTATGACTTAAAGATTATTAGTTGTAAAATTAAGCGATATACTATCGTTCTTTCGCCACAAATGAAAACAATTTTTGATAGAGAATTGTTTGATAAAAAAAAGTTTGAGTTTATTGATTTGCCCACATCTATTTATTCATATTTATTCAAAAGAATAAATAAGTTACAAAGTATTGAAAAGAAAGTGTCTCCAGATATAGTTTTTTCAGTTTTTGGTCCCTCATACTATAAAAGTAATGTACCTAAACTAGTAGGTTTTGCACTTGCACAATACTTGTATTATGAGTCTCCATACTTTAAAACATTATCAAAGAGAGATTTATTTAAATTATTTATTTTCAAAAAAACTAAACTTTTTTTCTTAAAGAATAGATCTACATCTCTAGTTTTTGAAACTAAATTAGCTGAAGAAAGATTTAATCTTTTATATAATAGGAAAAATAAAAAAAAAACATACATAGTTTCCAATGCATTGAATCAAGTATTTCTTGATAAGAAAATAAGTTATGAAAGGAAAGATGCAGAAGTTTTTAATATTTTGGTTTTATCATCAAATTACAAGCACAAAAACATAAACATTATTCCTATAGTAATTGATTATTTACTAAAATCAAATAATGAAAAAAAAATTAAATTTATTTTAACATTAGATGAACAAGAAGTAAATTTTGATAAAAAATATGATAACCATATAGATTTTATTGGAGAGGTAGATATTGAAGATTTACCAAAACTATATTCTAACGTAGATATGTTGTTTATGCCTACTTTATTAGAAACTTTTTCTGCTTCTTATATAGAAGCCATGTACACAAGAAAAATAATTCTTACAACCAATTTGTTGTTTGCAAAAGATATATGCAGAGATGGCGCAGTTTATTTCACCCCCTTAAGTGCTAAAGATGCAAGTGATAAAATAAATTTCATAATTAAAAACGATGTTTTTAGAACTAAAATAATTAATTTAGCAGCAAAAAATTTTAGACGATTTTATAGTAGTCTAGATAGGACCGAAAAATATATAAAAATAATCGAATCATTAAATGAAGAAACATATGGGTAATAATATGTTTTTTATTCTAGCTTATTTTCAAATTTAAAATTTATGAATACAAGAAAGGTAGTAACTATAGGTTTAGGCTATATTGGGTTGCCAACATCTGCATTAATAGCACAAAATGGAATTCAAGTTCATGGCGTCGATGTAAATCAAAATGTAGTGGACACTATCAATAGAGGTAAAATTCACATTGTTGAGCCGAGTTTAGATATTGCAGTTGAAGAATCAGTTAAGAAAGGCTTCTTAAAAGCAGATATTAAACCTGTTAAAGCGGAAACTTATCTTATTGTAGTTCCAACACCTTTTAAAGGAAACCACGAGCCCGATATATCATATGTTGAAGCTGCAACTAAAAACATAATTCCCTTATTAAAAGAAGATGATTTATACATTATAGAATCAACTTCTCCAATTGGTACTACAGAAAAAATGATGCATCTTATCTATTCTGAAAGACCAGAGTTAGAAGATAAATTAAACATAGCATATTGTCCAGAAAGAGTTTTGCCTGGTAATGTAATGCATGAATTAGTGTATAATGATAGAGTAATTGGTGGTGTTGACAAAAAATCTACCGAAAAAGCATTAAATTTTTATAAACAATTTGTTAAAGGAGCATTGCACGCTACAAACGCTAGAACAGCAGAAATGTGTAAATTAACAGAAAATTCTTCGAGAGATGTGCAAATTGCATTTGCTAACGAGTTGTCGTTAATTTGTGATAAAGCCGATATCAATGTTTGGGAGTTAATTAATTTAGCAAACAAACATCCGCGTGTAAATATTTTACAACCTGGTTGTGGTGTTGGAGGACATTGCATTGCTGTTGACCCTTATTTTATAGTCTCAGAGTATCCAATGGAATCTAAAATAATAGGAACAGCACGTGAAGTAAATAACTATAAATCGTTTTGGTGTGCAGAAAAAATTCAAACAGAAAAACTAAAGTTTGAATTAAACCATGGAAGAAAACCAAAAATAGCATTAATGGGTTTAGCCTTTAAACCAAATATTGATGATTTAAGAGAATCTCCAGCAAAATATATCGTTAATAAAGTTTTACAAAACGATAATAATGGAGAATATTTTATTGTTGAGCCAAATATTGAAGAACATAATGTGTTTAAAATAACAGATTATAAGGAGGCTTGCAGTAAAGCTGATATTATAGTATTTTTAGTAGCTCATAATGAGTTTAAGGAAGTGTCTATTGGTGGTAATAAAGTTATTTTGGATTTTTGTGGGATAAATCGAGGCGAATTCTTAATATGAATGTTTTTTCAATTTTAAATGTTAAGGGAGAAAAAATAAAGTCTTATACATTAGGTAAGATTTTTTTATTTTTAACATCTGTTTATTTCTTACCTAGAGGACAGAATTACAAAACTTATTTTGGTTTAATTTTAACTATGGTAATTTTATTTTTTTTTACATACAAAAAAAATAAAATAAGTCATACTAAAATGTTAGTTATAGCTTTTTTAAGCTTTGTTCTATTTACTTTAATTAGAATTTTTACACTTAATGTCTCTTTGGAAAAAGACATTACCGAGGTAGCTCGTTTATTTTTACCAGTTTATTTGTTAGTAATGTCATCTTCTTTCAAAGGTTTCACTTTTAACCATTTAATAAGGATTTTGACATTGGTTGTTTTAGTAGATTTTTCTATAACCCTAATGGAGTTTTTTATCGCTTATACATCTGATACCTCAATTTTTAAGTTGATTAAGGCTAACTATTGGGCTGAAACACATTGGGTTTCGAGAGGGAGAAGTAAAGGTCTTTTTTCAGGGCCAGGGCAACATGCTTCATCATCTGTGTTTTTTTTTATTCTTTTTTTATCAAATTATTTATTTAATGAAAGATCAAAAAAAATAATTAATTTATTTATGATTTTTATTTTAGCTTTTATTATTTTTGCTACACTATCTAGGACTGGTTTGATTTGTATGCTTATTTCTTTTATTATTTTAATTTTAATCAAATTTAGAAGAAAAGGATTTAAGTCAATTTTCTTTTTGATGGTTTTATTTAGTTTAGGGTTGTTTTATTTTTTAAAAAACAATTCTGATAAACTAGTTAGATTTGTAAGTCTGTATGAAAGTGGTATCAGTAAACAAACAGTTAATGATAGAAGTTCAATATGGAATGCCTTAAAAGAAAAGGCGTTTGATAATGAAATGTATTTATTAATAGGTTGGGGTAAAGATTATTTTGGTGAAGAAGCTAGACAAACAGATAACGAATATGTGTTTATGTTGTTTTTTTATGGATTATTATTTTTAGTATTCTTCCTAATAACGACTTTAAAATTTGTTCTTTCTTTTTTTTATAATTTTTCTAAAAAAACAACTGTAGAAATCGCTATGTTTACATTAATAATCGTGGGATACATATTTGCTATCCCATCTTCATTTTTTTTTTATATTCCTAACTTAATATTGTTTTCAATTTTAACTATTATTAATAGTAATGAAAAGAATAAACTAATATTCACTAGCTAAACAAATGAAAATAGCACTATTCGGTCCTGGGCATGGTCACAACATGTATTCTTTTATAAGTTACTTTGATAAAGATAGTCGTTTTGAAGTAGATTTTTATTATCATGGAGACAATCAATTTGAAAAAGAATATAATAAGTTAAACTATTTTAAGTTTTCTAAGAAGTTTTTGTACTTTGTATTCAATGTTAGAAAATACGATTTTATTTGGTTAATGGGAGGAGGAAGGCTAATTTATTTATTGTTTATTCCACTACTTTTCAAAAAGAAAAAATGTGTAACGATTTTACATATTTGGGGGGAAACCTTGCCTTTGAGAGCTGTTTCTGATAACATATTTGGAAAATTTACTCGTTTTTTGATAAAGTATTATGAAGTAATTAATTGCAATTGGTACGGGACGGCAGAAATTTTGAAAAAAAAGATTAAAAATGGTTCGGTTAAAGTTAATGTCTTAGGACTCTCTGAAGAGTACTTTTTAAAACCAAACCCTGTAGATCAAGAGATAATTAAACTTAAAAAAAAGGTTAGTAAAAATAGTTATAATTTTTACTACCCGAAGTCTTTTTTATCTGTTAGCAGACACGATTTGGTAGTTGAAGCAGTAAAGATTTTAAAAATGCAAAACTTACCTGCTTTTAAAGTATATTTTATTGACGGCAATGCCGTAAATATAGAGAGGCAAAATTACATTAAAGATTTAGTTAAAAAGTATGATTTGAGTGAAACAGTGATTTTATTAGAGAGAGTTAAATATTTTGATACTAAAAATTTTAATTTAATGTGGGAAGTAATGGACTGCGGATTACAAATAGCTGAACACGATCAGCTATCCAATACAATATTCGAACCATTAATTAATAAAAAAGAGCTTATTATAAGTAATATACCTCCCTACAAATATTTAAAAAAATATTTTGGGTTTGATTTTAATTTAGTACCATTAGATGCAAATAAAATTGCGGAAGAAATGAAGAAAAAAATTTTAAATGAAAATGCTAAAAATCAAGAACAAAAAGAAAGAATAAAAAACATAATTATTGATAAGTATTATTTCAGTACAAATTTTAATAAGGCTTTGAATAAAATGATAAAATGAATATAGCATTATTTTTAAAAGAAAATTTAAAAAATATTCCACCAGACATAGGTGTTATTATTAATAAGTTACCATATGGCCTTAGGCCAGGTATAGGTAAAGTCTACACTAGATCAAAACAGGACATTCATAATTTTGATAACTTTAATACTAATCAAAAACAAGATTTTATATTTCAAAAAGTGAAGAATATTGTTAATTACTCATATAATAATATTAAATTTTACAATACCTACTACAAAGAAAAAAAATTTAATCCTAGCTTATTAAAAAAGTTCGAAGATATAAAGCGTATACCAATCATAAATAAAGCTATTTTAAATTCATACACAATTGATGAGCGGAGTAAATATTTCAAAAATAGTTATAAAGTCAATACAGGAGGCACCTCAGGAACTCCTTTTAGTTTAAATATATTGCCTGATTCTATGGGACATGAATGGGCGCATATGCACACTATATGGAGTAAGTTTGAATATAAACCATCTGATTTAAAACTAGTTTTTGGAGGAAGAAGTAATGTGAAAAATACTATAGATTATGATGTTGTTAGAAACCACTATGCTATAAATATTTATGCAGATTATATCGAGGTATCTAAGGTTTTAAAAAAAATCTTAAAAAGACAATCCATAAAGTATTTACATGGATATCCATCATCTATATACGATTTTGCTACTTATTGTAGGGATTATGATGAGGAATTAAAGTTGGCAATATCAAATAAACTCAATGGAGTGTTTTTAGGGTCTGAGTATCCTCATAGTCACTTTAGAAATGTTATAGAAAAAACGTTTAATACAAAATCCATTTCTTGGTATGGTCACACTGAAAGAGCAGTTTTAGCTTATGAAAGAAATGAAAAATTTGTTTATGAACCTTTCCAAACATATGGATTTACAGAGGCTATAAAAAATGAAAAAGATTATGACTTAGTATCTACCAGTTATTATAATTATGCTAGTCCGTTAATACGATATAATACCCAAGACAAGATAAATGACCTGCACTATAAAGATGAGTTATTAGACTCATTTAAAATTAGTAGAGGGAGAGAAGGGGAATTTGTGATAGATAAAAATAGGAAAAAAATAAGCCTAACAGGTTTAATTTTTGGTAGACATCATAAATTATTTGATTATGCTAAATTTATACAGCTTAAACAACCTGTACAAGGAAAAATAATTATTTTTTTTGTTTCCGAAAATGCTAGTACAGAAATGGCTAAAGAACTATTTGATGCTAAAAATTTAAACTTAGATATAGAGTTTAAGAAAGTTAAAGAGCCTTATAGAACCAAGTCTGGTAAAATAAATCTATTAATAAAATAAAAAGAATTTTGTTATTAAAAATAATTAAAAGTGTTAATCAAAAAGGTTTTTTTCATGTTTTAATAGCAAATTTACTATTTGCTTTAGTAGCATTTGGATCTCAACTATTGGTTGCAAAATTCTTAACAGAACAAGAGTTAGGTTTTATCAAGATTTTTCAAAGTACTACTCAAATTTTAGGAATTTTAGCTGGTTTAGGTTTTAGCACTTCGCTTTTAGTTTTAGCGGCTAATCCAAAAAATTATAATAGAAAAGGAGATTTATTCTGCGTAGCTTTATTTAACGTAATACCAATTTCTATTGTAGTTTGGATATTATTTATGTTTGCGAATTATCTCGGTTTTTCTACTAAAATAGATCAAGTCAAAATTTTGTTTAGTGATTTTTCATTTATAATGATTATTTTAGCTATAACAGCTTTATATACTTCTTTTTTTCAAGCTAACAGAGATTTTAAGAAATTTTCATTTATTCTAATAGTCTCTAAAATTTTATCATTAATATTAATTGTCATAACCACATATTTCTTTGGATATTTAGGTTTTATGCACGGATTATGGATAGGTTTGCTATTGACGTTATTTATTTATGCTTTCTTTGTAAAAAAAAATTATGGACTTAATACTAACTTTAATATTAGTAAATTTTGGGACAAAACAAAAGAGCAATTAAAAATAAGTATACACGGTCTTGGAGCCAATATATTTGGGAATATAGCACTAAACATTGATATCATTTTATTAGGTTATTTTTACTCTTCTAATCCAAGTTTAGTAGGTCAATATGGATTTGCAACTATTTTCATAACAGCTTTAGGAATGTTTCAAGGCACTATTGTACAGGTATCAACTCCTTTCTTTTCTAAATATATAAATAATAAAATCATATTAATTAGTGTATACAAAAAATATAGTTTATTTTTACTAATTGCAGCGTGTTTAGTTCTTCTTTTATGTTATTTCACTCTACCTATGATGATTAAATTATTTTATGGAGAAAAATTTTATTTAGGAATAAAATATTTAGAAATACTACTATTTGCATGGTTTTTTAGAAGTTTAAATGCAATCAATATTTCATTCCTTTTAGGAACAGCTAAAACATATGTAACTAACTATATAAATCTAATATTTGCATTATTAAATTTTACAGTTATTTTTATTTTATTAAATAATAAAGCATCTTTAATTGTCGTAATTTATAGTATTATAACAATTAGTCTTTTAATTTTTATAGCTACTTCAATTTTAGTAAATTTTAAATTTTTAAAGAATAAATAAGTATATTAATGAAACAAATCATACAATCCTTTAAAACAGGAGAAACCATATTAGAAGAAGTACCAGCCCCACAGGTAAAAAGAGGAGCTGTTTTAATACAAACTACCAAAAGCTTAGTGTCATTAGGTACAGAGCGTATGTTGGTAGAGTTTGGTAAGTCCAATTTAATATCAAAAGCTAAACAACAACCGGATAAAGTAAAACAAGTTTTAGATAAAATTAAAACAGATGGTTTACTACCAACGCTTGAAGCTGTTTTTAACAAGTTAGGAGAACCATTGCCACTTGGGTACTGTAACGTTGGAAAAGTAATTGCTGTAGGAGAAGGCGTAACTGATTTTAAAGTAGGTGATCGTGTAACTTCAAATGGGCAACATGCAGAATTTGTATGTGTAGCACAAAACCTAGTAGCACACATACCCGATAATATTTCCGACGAAGAAGCATCCTTTACCGTTATTGGAGCTATTGGTTTGCAAGGCATTCGTTTGTTAAAACCTACCTTAGGCGAAACGATTGTAGTAACAGGTTTAGGTTTAATAGGTTTAATTACAGCACAACTGTTAATTGCTAACGGATGTAAAGTAATTGGTGTTGATATTGACGATGCAAAATTAGAATTAGCAAAACAGTGGGGAATAATCCCATTTAATCCCATTTCCGGTGGCGATGTTGTTAAGTTTGTAGAAGAACAAACCCATGGTGTTGGAGCTGATGGAGTTATCATTACAGCTTCTGTAAAGAATAATGAAATTATTTCGCAAGCAGCAAGAATGTCTCGTAAAAGAGGTAGAATTATTTTAGTTGGTGTGATTGGATTAAATTTAAGTAGAGCAGAGTTTTACGAAAAAGAATTATCATTTCAAGTATCTTGTTCTTATGGTCCTGGTCGTTACGATGAAAACTACGAACAAAAAGGACAAGACTATCCGTTAGCCTTTGTAAGGTGGACAGAAAAAAGAAACTTTGAAGCCATTTTACAAACTATTTCTGCAGGAAAACTTCATGTAAAAGAAATGATTTCTGAAGTTATTCCTCTAAACGACTATTTGAAGATATATGGAGAGATAGGAGCAAGTAAGTCGATAGCCTCTATTTTATCATATCCTAATCAAGAAAATAAAAAACCAAAAAGTGTTGTAACACTAGACAAGAACACTTTTCAAGGAAAAAAAGGAGTTTTAGGAATTATTGGCGCAGGAAACTTTACTAAAATGACAATGCTTCCTGCTTTTAAAAATACGGGAGCAAATTTAAAATATATTGCTAGTCAAGGAGGGGTTTCTGGAACTGCAATGGCTCAAAAATACAACATAGCCAACTCTACATCTGATTACAAAGAAATTTTGAACGACAAAGACGTAGATTTAGTACTTAATACAACTCGTCATAACTTACATGCTTCAATGACTGTTGAAGTGCTAAATGCTGGGAAACATGCTTTTGTTGAAAAACCATTAGCGTTAAATAACGAGGAGCTACAAGAGGTTATCAAAGCGTACCAAAATAATGATAAAACCGTAACAGTTGGATTCAATAGGCGTTTTTCACCACATGCCGAAAAGATGAAAAGTGTACTGGGAAATTCACCTATGAATGTAATTGCTACGATGAATGCAGGGGCAATTCCACCAAATGTTTGGGTACACGATTTAAGAGTCGGAGGTGGAAGAATTATTGGAGAAGCTTGCCACTTTATTGATTTAATAACTTTTTTAACAGGAAGCAAAGTGAAAAGTGTTTGTATGAACGCGATGGGAATAAATCCCGAAGAAAACACAGATAATGCAACCATTTTATTGAAATATGAAAATGGTTCTACAGGAGTCATCAATTATTTTTCTAATGGATCTAAGTCTTACTCTAAAGAAAGGGTTGAAGTATATTCACAAGAGCGAACCATAGTCATGGATAATTTTAGAGTTACCAAAGCCTACGGGTTTAAAGGTTTCTCTAAGTTGAAAACGAAATTAGACAAAGGACACAAAAACCAATTTTCAAGATTGGTTGAAGCCGTTCAAAAAGGAGGAAAAGAGTTAATTCCTTTTGATGAAATTATAAACACAACACAGGCAAGTTTTGCAGCCATAGAAAGCCTTAAAAAAGATACATGGATTGATTTATAGTATTTTTGATGAAACTAAAATTAGCCTTACAATTGTTTAAAAATATGGGTTTTCGATACGTAAAGTATCGAATTGGTCATGCTATTGAAAAAAAAACAGGAAAATTAAAAAGGAAACACCCTACAAATCCTACAAATAAAAAATTTATTTCTCTTGGAGACTGGAGAAAAACTAATTTTTCAGTTATAAATCTTAATAAAAAGGAAAAGAACTCCACAAAAAAATAGAAGAAAAAGCCAATAGAATTTTTAAAGGAGAATTATTGTTTTTTAGTTCAGAATGGAAAAATTTAAAAAAAGACTATGATTGGGTAACCAATCCATCAACAGATTTTAGATACGATATTTTTAAACATTGGTCAGAAATTCCAGATTTAGCAAAAGAAGCAGGTGATATTAAATTTGTTTGGGAAAAATCTAGGTTCAGTTATTTACTAACTATTTTGCGTTATGATTATCATTTTGATAAAAATAATGCTGAGTTTATTTTTTCTGAAATAGAAAGTTGGATTGATGCAAACCCAGTAAACCAAGGTCCTAATTGGCGTTGTAGCCAAGAAATTTCATTACGAATTTTTAATTGGTGTTTTGCTTTAGACTATTATAAAAATGACAAAGCGCTAACAGAAGAGAGGTGGAATAAAATACAAAACACCATTTATTGGTCTTTGCATCATGTATATCATCATATCAATTTTTCTAGGATTGCAGTAAGAAATAACCACGCTATTACCGAAACATTATTTTTAACAGTAAGTGAATTGTTATTTCCTTTTATTTCGGAAACAAAAAAATGGGCTCAAAAAGGCAGAAAATATTTTGAAGAAGAAATAAATTATCAAATTTATGATGATGGAACTTTTTTGCAATTTAGCATGAATTATCATCGTGTGGTAATTCAGTTACTTTCGCTAGGCATTTCAATATCCGAAAAATATGACAAGCCGTTTTCTGCGGTAGTATATCAAAAAGCGTATAAATCGCTTAATTTTCTATATCAATGCTTACAAGAGGAAAATGGATATTTACCTAATTATGGCTCAAACGATGGGGCATGGTTTTTTCCGCTGTCCGATACAGATTATAGAGATTATCGACCGCAATTAAATAGTTTACATAAATTGTTAACTGGGGCATATTTTTATCAAGATGACACATTAATTGAAGATTTTTTGAGAGATGATTCAGCCATTAATAAGACGAAACCCATAACAAAAAAATATGGGATACAATCATTTGATGTAGGCGGCTATTATATTTGCAAAACCGAAAATCATTTTACATTCATAAGATGTGGTAGTTATAAGGATAGACCATTCCAATCGGATAATCTTCATATAGATGTTTGGGTAAAAGGTAAAAATATTTTGAGAGATTCAGGTTCATATAAGTACAATACTGAAGAAAAATATATAAACTATTTTAATGGTACAAAGGGACATAATGCTGTTGTAGTTGATAAGCATTCGCAAATGTTAAAAGGGAGTCGATTTATTTGGTTTTATTGGACGCAGTCTCAAAATGCTCATTGGAAAGAAACAGAAGAGTCTTATATTTTTGAAGGAACTATAAAGGCTTTTCAACAATTAAGTTCTTCAGCGAAACATTACAGAAAAGTAGAAATTAATAAAAATGATACTACTTGGAAAGTATATGACAAAATTATAGGTTTGGACTCGTCAGAGAAAAAACAAATTTGGCATTTTGATGATGCAAAAATTGATTGGAGTTCTACTAGTTTAAAAGAACAGAAAGAGATGTCATTAAATTCTTCTTATTATGGAGTTAAGACTGAGGGAGCTGCAAAGTCGTATGTTTTTGAAAATGAAGTAGAAACCACAATTAAATATAAAGCATAGCGTAAATGAAAATATTATTAATTCATCAATATTTTTTAGAAAAAGGTGATGGTGGAGGTTCTCGATTTAACGAAATGACTAAAAATTGGTCTGCTCAAGGTCATGAAATTACGGTGCTTGCAGGTATGGTTCATTATGCTACGGGTAAAAAGCAAGAGCGTTACAAAGGTAAATTCACCTATCAAGATAAAAGTTTTTATGAAAATGTTGATGTTGTACGTTGTTACGTTTCAGAGAGTTATAATATTAATTTTTTAGGAAGACTATGGGCATATTTTTCATTTGTTTTTTCAAGTATCTATGCAGGTTTTTTTAAAACTAAGGGGAAGTTTGATGTAATTGTAGTTACTTCTCCACCATTATTTGTAGGAATTACCGCCTATGTATTGTCAAAGTTAAAACGTAGCCCTTTTGTTTTTGAAATTCGTGATTTATGGCCAGAATCCGCAATTGATACAGGAGTTTTAAAAAACAAGTTTATTATTAAGTTTGCATATTGGTTTGAAAAATTTATCTATTCAAAAGCAAGACTAATTAATGTTTTAACACCTGCCTTTAGAGATAAATTGGTAAATGAGAAACAAATACCAAAAGAAAAAGTTATTTTTATACCCAATGCCGCAGATTTTTCATTAGCAAAAAAAGTTCAGCAAAATTTTAATGCTACTGAATTTAAAAGGAAACTAAATTTAGAGGATAAATTTGTTATTACTTACGTCGGAGCTCATGGAGTGGCAAATCATCTTATACAAATAATTAATGCAGCAGAGAGGCTGTTGGATACAAATGTTGTTTTTCAACTCATAGGTGCTGGAATGCGAAAAGAATACCTTATAAAGGTAGCTGAAGAAAAAGGACTAACAAATGTTGTTTTTAGGGATTCAGTTCCTAAAGAAGAAGTTTTTAAATATATTTTAGCGTCTGATGTTGGAGCATCTGTGTTAAAAAAAGTAGATACATTTAAAACTATTTATTCTAACAAAACCTTCGACTATATGTCTTGTAAAAAACCAATTCTATTAGCAATAGATGGTGTTTCTAAAGATTTGATTAATGATGCTAAATGCGGAGTATATGTTGAGCCAGAGAGTATAGAAGCAATTGTTGAAGGTGTTCGGTTCTTACTTGCAAAAACGCAAGAAGAAATTCATCAAATGGGAGTAAATGGTTACCTGTATGCGAAATCACATTTTGATAGAAATCAACTTGCCACAAAGTATCTACAAAAAATTAATGAAATTATAAAATAATGTACAAACACTTTTTTAAACGCTTTTTCGATATCCTAATAGGATTAATAGGCGTTATTGTTTTTTTTCCATTTTTTTTGATTGTTTTTATATTATTGATTTATAACAATAAGGGAACACCATTTTTCTTTCAGAAAAGACCTGGAAAAAACAAGAAAATTTTCGAAGTTGTGAAGTTCAAAACTATGAACGACAAAAAAGATAAAGATGGGAATTTACTTCCCGATGCCGAAAGATTAACAACCATTGGTAAAATAGTAAGAAAAACATCTTTAGATGAACTGCCTCAAATATATAATTTACTAAAAGGAGATATGAGCATTATTGGTCCAAGACCCTTGTTGCCAGAATATTTGCCATTATATAACGAGCGACAAAAGAAACGTCATTTGGTAAAACCAGGAATATCTGGGTGGGCTCAAGTAAATGGCAGAAATGCAATAAGTTGGCAGCAAAAATTTGAATATGATGTTTGGTATGTAGAGAATTTATCTTTTTTTTTAGATGCGAAAATATTCTTTATGACTTTTTTAAAAGTGTTTAAATCCGAAGGAATAAATACACAAAACCAAGCTACAACAGTAAAATTTACAGGTAATGAATAATATTTGTCTATATGGAGCTAGTGGACATGGTAAAGTAGTAAAACAAATAGCTAATAATTTAGGTATGGACGTAGCCTTTTTTTTTGATGATAACCCTGATGTTAAACTTCTTCAAGATACAGTTGTAAAGCATACCGATGAGTTGAATGAATTTACAGAACATAATTTTCTAATAAGTATAGGAAATAATAGAGTTAGAAAGAAAGTTACGAAAAAATTACCTAATAATTTTATAAAACTTATTGATGTATCATCATCAGTTGCAGATAACGCAGTTGTTAATAATGGTACGGTAATAATGCCAAAGGTAGTAATTAATTCTGATGTTAAAATAGGAGAACATGTAATTATTAACTCTGCCGCAGTAGTAGATCATGACTGTGTTATTGATAGTTTTGTTCATATTTCTCCAAACGCAACAATTACAGGAAATGTAAAAATAGGAGAAGGAACACACATAGGTGCTGGAGCTACAGTCATTCCAAATATTACCATTGGCAAATGGGTAACTATTGGAGCAGGAACGGTAATAATTAAAGACATACCAGATTATGCCGTAGTGGTTGGTAATCCAGGAAAAATAGTAAAATATAATAAGTATGAACGATAAAATATGGCTATCCTCTCCACACATGGGAGGTGGAGAACAAAAATACGTACAAGAAGCATTTGACACCAATTGGGTAGCTCCTTTAGGACCAAATGTAAATGGTTTTGAAAAGGATTTAGAAAACTATGTTGGTAGTGATAGTAAAGTGGCTTGCTTGTCTTCGGGAACTTCGGCTTTACACCTAGCCTTAATTTTAGCAGGAGTAACCCATAACGATACTGTTATTTGCCAAAGCTTTACATTTTCGGCATCAGCAAATCCAATTACGTATCAAGGAGCAACTCCTGTATTTATAGATAGTGAGAAGGATACATGGAATATGTGTCCAAGTCATTTGGAAGAAGCCATCAAAAAAAGTATCGAAAAAAAGCAAAAACCCAAAGCTATCATCGTAGTGCATTTGTACGGAATGCCCGCTAAAATGGATGAAATAGTAGCTATTTCAAAAAAGTATGATATAACTTTAATAGAAGATGCTGCAGAAGCATTGGGTTCAACTTATAAAGGACAAAAGTGCGGTACGTTTGGTGATTTCGGAATTTTATCGTTTAACGGGAACAAAATTATTACCACTTCAGGCGGAGGAGCTTTGGTGTGTAAGAATGAAGAGGACAAGCAAAAAGCCATTTTTTTAGCAACACAAGCTAGAGATAATGCACCTCATTATCAACATTCTCATATAGGATATAATTACAGAATGAGTAATATTTTGGCAGGAATTGGTCGTGGACAGATGGAAGTTTTGGACAAACACATAGGATTTCGTCGTGGAATGCATCAATTTTATAAAAAACTATTTTTCAAAGTACATGGCGTTACTGTTTTTGACGAACCAAACAACAATTATTTTTCTAACCATTGGCTAAGTTGTATTTTAATTGACGAACAAATCACAGGTTTTACAAGAGAAAATCTTCGTCTAATATTAGAAAAAGATAATATCGAGTCGCGACCCCTTTGGAAACCCATGCACTTGCAACCTATTTTTGAAAACTACGATTTTTATGGCACAATAGTATCAGAAAGTTTATTTGAAAATGGGTTATGTTTACCATCAGGATCCAATCTTTCTCAAAACGATAGACAAAGAATTGAAGTTTCAATAAATAAATTGTTGTAACTTTGTAATAAATTATGGATGATGAAAAAACTATTTTTAGACGCTTTAAATAATTATGTATCTAAATGGCTAGTGCTACTTATAGATATTTTTCTTATCTGTACGTCTTTTTTAATTGCATATTCTATTCGGTTTAATCTTTCGTTAAACTATAATGTAGAGGCATTAAAAATGCAACTTCCTTTTATTATTATTGCTGCCTTAGTTAGCTTTTTGGTAGTAGGTTCGTACAAAGGCATTATCAGGCACACAGGTGTTAAAGACGCTTTTAATGTTTTTTTGGGGGTAAGTATTTTTACATTTATTACGATAACAGTTGTACTGCTAAATCAGTTTTTTAATATTTATGATGGTTTTACTGTTCCCAAATCCATTGTCTTTATCCACTATTTAGTATCACTTTTTGTATTGATAGTCAGTAGGTTTGTCTTTAAAGCTTTTTACGAAATTATTTCTACGGAATTAAAGTCAATCACTAATGTATTGATATATGGAGCTGGAGATTCAGGATTAATCACTTACGGAGCAATTAATAGAGAGAGAGAGAATAATTACGATGTTTTAGGTTTTATAGATGATGATTCAAATAAGATTGGAAAAAAAATCGATCGAATAAAAATTTATGATTCTCAAAAAATAGATGAAGAGTTTATTGATTATCATGACATTGATGAAGTTATTATTTCGATACAAAACATAAAACCCAATAGGCTGTTAGAAATAACCGATAAATTGTTATCCTTAGGCGTAGAAGTTAAAATTGTACCACCATTGTCTAAATGGATTGGAGGTAATTTACAGGCAAATCAAATCAAACAAATCAATATCGATGATTTATTAGGAAGAGATCAGATTTCTATTGACAATCCTATTGTTAAAAGAGAGGTAAACGATAAGGTGGTTATCGTTACAGGTGCAGCTGGCTCTATAGGAAGTGAAATTTCAAGACAATTAGCTTCTTATCAATTAAAAAAGTTAATATTAGTAGATCAGGCAGAATCGCCTTTATACGATTTACAGCAAGAATTATTTCAACAAGGCATTAACAATTTTGTAGCGATTGTAGGTGATGTTCGAGATTTTGTTAGAATGGAAGAAATATTTAAAGAATTTAAACCAGAAAAAGTATTTCATGCAGCAGCCTATAAGCATGTGCCATTAATGGAGCATAGCCCCTATGAAGCAATAAAAATTAATGTTTGCGGAACAAAAAATATTGCAGATTTATCGTTAAAATATAATGTAGAACGTTTTGTAATGGTTTCTACAGATAAGGCTGTAAATCCTACAAATGTAATGGGAGCATCTAAAAGAGTTGCCGAAAAATACATTTGTTGTTTAAGTAAAGAGTCTAAATTTACAAAGTTTACCATTACGCGATTTGGAAATGTTTTAGGTTCTAATGGTTCTGTGATTCCTTTGTTTAAAAAACAAATTGAAAATGGAGGGCCATTAACAGTAACACATAAAGATATTACTAGGTATTTTATGACCATACCAGAAGCGTGCAGACTGGTTTTAGAAGCAGGTACAATGGGTGTGGGTGGTGAGATTTATATTTTTGATATGGGAAAATCTGTAAAGATTTTTGACATGGCAAAAAGAATGATTTCTCTTTCGGGCTTAAATTATCCTGAAGATATAGACATAAAAATAACAGGTTTAAGACCTGGAGAAAAACTATACGAAGAGCTTTTAGCCAATGGAGAGAATACGAAGAAAACATACCATGAAAAAATAATGATTGCAAAATCTCCAGAAATAGAACACGCAATTGTGAAGGGGCAGATTGAAAAATTATGTGTAGAAAATTACCATCTAAATAATTATGCAATTGTGGAGGCGATTAAAGAAATTGTACCAGAGTATATTTCTAAAAATTCTATCTACGAAAAATTAGATGTTAATAAATAAGATTTCAATTTAAAAATGCTATTTTTGCCCAAAATTATTGTCATGGATATGTCTTTAAAGAAATCTATTTTATTTCTTCTAGTGATAGGAAGCTTATCTTCCTGTGTTTCAAATAAAAAAATTGCCTACTTTCAGTATGATGAAATTGATCAAGCAAATGTAAGTAACAATTACAAAACAGTTTTTAAACCCGATGATTTACTTCAAATAACCGTTTCTTCCGAAGATTTAAAAGCGGTAAAACCATTTAACTTGCCAGCAGTAACATTTGGTTCAACAACAGATGCTGTGGTTGGGCAACCAAGACAACAATCTTATTTAATTGATAGTAAAGGAGAAATTGATTTCCCGATTTTAGGGAAATTAAAAATTGGTGGATTAACAAGAGAAGAAGCAATTTTGTTATTAAAATCAAAATTAGATCCAGATTATGTAATAGATCCTAATATCAATATCCGTATTTCTAACTTTAAGATTTCGGTGTTAGGAGATGTTAGAAAACCAGGTACTTATAATATTCCGAATGAACGTGTAAGCATTATAGATGCCATTGCATTGGCCGGAGATTTAAATATATCAGGAAGAAGAGACAATGTAATGATTCAGAGAGAAGTAGATGGGAAAAAGATACAATATAAAGTAGATTTAAGATCGAATAAATTAAACACCTCCCCAGTATTTTACTTGCAACAAAACGATATTGTGTATGTAGAGCATAATAACGCTGCAATTCAATCTGCTTCATACAATCAAAATACAGGACTATTTATTTCAATAGGTTCGATATTAATTTCTTTAATCGCTGTTTTAACTAGATAGAATGGATAAAAATTCTGAAATAATAAATTCTCAAATACAAGAGAATAACGACACTATTAATATAAGAGAAGAGGTAGAAAAGTATGCGATCTACTGGAAATGGTTTGTTTTAGGAGTTACTATGGCATTAATAGGGGCTTTTTTATATTTAAGATATACAACTCCTCAATACAGTGCTTCTTCCACGATAATGATTAAAGACAATCAGAAGTCTGGGATTTCGCAAGAATTATCGGCAATAGCAGATTTAGGAATTGTGGGTACAGGTTCTGTCAACAATACAGATAACGAAATAGAAATTATAAAATCTCGAAAAATTATTGGGCAGGTAGTCGATTCTTTAGATTTGGATATTTTATACTTCAGGGAAGGTAGAATAAAGAAAACAGAATTATATAATTCCAGTCCAATTAAATTAGTATTGTTATCAAGAGATTCCGCATTTACAAATAAAGATACCTTAATTACAATCTCATTTAAAGATAAAAATAAATTTCAATTAAAAAATATTGACAGAGAAATTATTTCGACACATAATTATAATGAAGTTATTATTTCTAAAATTGGTAAGTTTAAAATTTCACGGAATACAGTATTTGAAGATGACCAGTCAGATGTTTTTATTTTAATAAACAAAAAGTCTAAAATTATAGACAGTTACAGGGAAAGACTAAATATTAGTTCCATAGGAAAGAATTCTAGTGTTCTTAATTTGTCTATTAAAGATGCTGTAAGGCAAAAAGCAGAAGATTTTCTAGATGAATTAGTTAGGCAGTATAATATAGATGCAATTAATGATAAAAGTGAAGTTTCAAAAAAAACAAGAGATTTTATTTCGGAAAGAATAGAGAAAATAGGTCAGGATTTAAGTAAAATTCAAGATAGCGTTAAAGATTATAGAGAAAAAAATAAAATAACAGGCCTTTCAATGGAAGGCGAATTGGCTTTGGAAAATGCATCCAAAAATAATGAAAAGATAATAGAACTAAAAACAGAATTAAGTTTAGCCAAAGGCATTTATGAAAGCTTAAACAGCGATACTATTAATGACGCAGATGAGACTTTACCTCCTAATTTAGGGTTTAAAGATTTGAGTATATCTGAATCAATAATAAGATATAACGAATTGGTTAATGAAAAAAATGCATTGAGTTTAAATGCCGGTGCAAAGAACCCACTATTAATACAATACAGGAGCGAAATTAATTCTCAGAGAAGGAACCTTAAAAAAAGTATAAAAAACCATTTGTATTCTCTAGAAGCACAATTAGAGCAACTAAATAAATCTGCTTCTCTTGTGAGTTCTAAGGTTTCCTCTATACCTGCATTAGAAAGAGGTTTTATAGATATTGCAAGGCAACAAGAAATTATATCTGGTTTATTTTCATACTTATTAAAGAAAAAAGAAGAAACAGATATTTCTTTAGCAGTTACTGTGCCCAATGCAAAAATTATTGATGTAGCCTATAGTTCAGAAAATCCGGTTTCTCCCAAGAAAAAAATCATCTATTTGGCAGCTTTATTATTAGGACTTTTAATTCCATTTATCATTATTTATCTAAAAAATTTATTAGATACCAAAATCCACAATAAAAAAGATATTGAAGCGGCTTTATCCGTTCCTTTTTTAGGAGATATACCAAAATCAGAAAGTAATGAGAAAATTATTGTAAGTAACGATGCACGATCTAGTGGTTCTGAAGCATTTCGATTGATAAGAACAAACTTAGATTTTATGTTGGCTAACAACACAAAAAACAGCAAGTTTATATTTATTACTTCTACCACAAGTGGTGAAGGAAAATCTTTTATTTCCATAAATTTAGCAGCTACATTAGCTTTGTCTAATAGAAAAGTGTTGTTAATGGGAATGGATTTACGTGCTCCAAAAGTAACCGAATATTTAGGTATTGAAAGCCGTAAAGGGATTACCAACTACATTACAAATGATAATTTATCATTAGATGATATTAGGTTTAGTATTCCAGAATCTAAAGGACTAGACATCATATCTTCTGGAGCTATTCCTCCAAATCCTGCAGAATTGTTAGCAAGTAAAAGTATCGAGAACTTATTTAAAGAAGTTAGAGATTTAGATTATTACGATTTTATTATTGTAGATACGGCTCCAGTTAATTTGGTAACAGATACATTATTAATTTCTAAATATGCAGATATGTTTTTATACGTAGTAAGAGCAAATTATTTAGACAAAAGGTTATTAGCGATTCCAGAAGAACTTTATAAAAGCAAGAGATTGCCAAATATGTCTATCGTTTTAAACGATACAGATCCTAAAAGAAGCTATGGTTATGGTTATGGTTATGGAGGTTATGGCTATCTTTCCGAAGATGAAACAAAACCTTGGTACAAAAAAATATTTTCATAATAGACAAATTATCATATCACATAAAAAGAGGCTTTCACAAAAGTAAATTTAATGGTCATTTTGAGCATTACTAAAATCAAAATATATTTTGATTGAAAGTAGCTAACGAAGTCATCGAAAAATATAAAATATTGAAATTCAGCAAATAAGATTTCTCAATGACAGTCGAAATGACAAATTTTAAGACTTTCGAGACAGCTTCTTTTAATTAAAAACTGTAGCATTATTTCTTAATAGATGCTCAATTTTTTTAGCATTCTTTTTTGTTCCAATTTTTTTAAGTAGCTCTAAATGATAATGATGATGCGTATCTGTACCTACAAAATCGTACATATTTAACTTTAAAATCTCGTTGCTTATTTTTTGCACATTTTTACCATACTGCTCCGTTAAAGAAAGTAAATTAAGTTGAAACAAACAACCAGCCTTTTTAAGTTTGTAATAATTATCGAAATTATTATGATAAAAATGATATCTTTCAGGATGTGCTAATACAGGTTTGTAGCCTTTTAATTGAATTTCAAAAAGGATTTCATATAAATTAATAGGAGCATTAAAATAAGACATCTCTACTAAAACATACTTGTCTTTCAAAGGAAGAATATCATTTTTTTCTAAACGAATGCTAAATTGCTCGTCCATCATGTATTCTGCAGCAGCGTTTATTTTAATATCAGTATATCCTTTTTCTTTTAAAGCATTTTGTACTTCTGTAAGTTTGTTTTTTATCGTTTCAGAAGAATTAGGATATACATCACCCAAAACATGCGGAGTGGTTATAAAATTCTTAATTCCGTAAGAATGCATTTTTAAAATTAATTCTAATGAATTTTTTAAATTTTTTGCTCCATCATCTATTCCAGGTAATAAGTGCGAATGAATATCGATAAAATTATCAGAGAAAATATCCGTTAAAGGCACTATTTTCTTCTTAAAAAAAACCATACATCATATTTTATTGCAAATTTACGATATTTCAGATTATTTGTAACAGCGAAAACGATTGAAGTTTTAGTTATTATTGTTAAAATGATTCCGTTGTTATATATTTGGTCTTAAATACTAAAAATATGATTTTAATAGCAGATGGAGGTTCTACCAAAGCAGATTGGATAGCCATAAATAAAAACAAAAAAGAAGAATTTAGAGTAAGAACCTTGGGTTTAAATCCGGCTGTTGTTGCAGAAGAGGAATTGTACAATAGAATTATAAATATGTTTCAGTTAATAAACATTAAAGAAGATGTTACTGAAATTCATTTCTATGGTGCTGGCTGTGGAACTCCAAAACCAACTGCAATTTTAAAAAAAATATTAGAATCTATTTTTACAAATGCAAAAGTTTTTATAGCAGAAGACATGTTGGCGGCAGTTTATGCAGCAACTGGTAAAGAACCTGCCATGGTTTGTATTTTAGGAACAGGGTCTAATAGTTGTTATTTCGATGGTAATGAGATGCAAATGTTAGTGCCTTCTTTGGGGTATATTTTAATGGATGAGGCGAGTGGTAATTACTTTGGTAAAAAGTTAATTGTAGATTACTATTACAGCAAAATGCCCAAAGCAATTGCAGAAAAATTTAATGAGGAATTTAATTTAGAAGCAGATTATATTAAGAAAAATATATACAAAGAACCCAATCCAAATATGTATTTAGCTTCTTTTGCGAAGTTTATGTTCGATTTTAAAGACGAAAAATATATCAAAAGAATTATTAAAAAAGGATTTCAAGAGTTTTTTAAATATAGAATTTTACCTTACGATATTAATCGTGAAACAAAAATATATTTTATAGGCTCTATAGCACATTATTTTAGAGATATTTTAGAGAAAATCGCTCAAAAAAATAACTTGCAAATTACAGATGTTATTCAAAGACCTATCGATAATTTATTAGAATATCACAGAAACAATATCAATTAATAAAATCGAGTATTCTTTCTAATTGCATACCTCTAGAGCCTTTAATTAAAATAGATTGATTTTCCAGAGGTTTTTTTATGAGGTGTTGTTTCAAATCTTCAAAAGTTTTAAAAACCTTGTTTTTTGTGCTAGTTTCAAAAAATAACTCTCCAACATAAAAAGTATTTTTAAACGAAAAACAATCACATAAATCTACGATTTCTTGATGCTCTTTAGAGCGATCTTTCCCTAACTCGAACATATCTCCTAAAATTACAGTTTTCTCTCCCTTTTTTAAGCTAGAAAAATGTTCTAATGCAGCCTTCATGCTAGATGGATTTGCATTGTAGGCATCTAAAATAATTTCGTTAGAATTTGTTTTGATAATTTGAGAACGATTATTCGTTGGAGAATATTTTTCGATGGCTTTTTTTATAGCTTCATCAGAAACATTAAAATAACGACCAAAACTAATGGCAGCTGCTATATTTGTATAATTATATTTTCCTATTAAATTACTAAGAATTTCTTTAGAATTGTAAGATAATTTTACAAAAGGATTTGCTTCCAAAAACCTTATTTTATTAGAAAAGAGAACCCTGTTACAGGTTGTTGTTTTTTCCATTTGAATAGTATCATCTGGGTTTACAAAAGCTATTTTGTTGTTTTTAATTAAATAATTGTACAGTTCACTTTTTCCTTTAATAACCCCTTCTACACCTCCAAAACCTTCTAAGTGTGCTTTGCCAAAGTTTGTAATATAACCAAAATCGGGCTGAGCAATCGAACACAAAAAATCGATTTCTTTTTGATGATTTGCGCCCATTTCTACAATGCCTATTTCGGTTGTTGGATTTATAGATAGTAAAGTTAAAGGAACCCCAATATGATTGTTTAAATTTCCAATAGTGGCAGTTGTTTTATATTTTTCTGAAAGCACACTATTTATAAGTTCTTTGGTTGTGGTTTTTCCATTACTGCCTGTTAAGCCAATAATTGGAATATCTAATTGATTTCTATGATGCTTGGCTAAGTTTTGTAATGTTTCTAAAACATTATCAACTAAAATGGTTTTTCCTTTAATTTCGAAGTCAGCTTCATCTATAACAGCATATTTGGCTCCTAATTCTAATGCTTTTTCTGCAAAATTATTTCCATTAAAATTACTTCCTTTTAATGCAAAAAAAATTGCATTAGAGCGAATTTTTCTTGTATCGGTAGCTATTAAATAGTGTGCTGTATATTTTTCGTAAATTTCTTCTATGCGCATTTTTAAATCTTAAATGGTAATCCTTTATTTTTATAAAGTTTTGGAAAAATAAAAAACCTCATTGTAAAGATAACAATGAGGCTGTAATTATTCTAAAGATACATTAATTATCTCGTTGGTGTTCTCTTTTTTCTTTTCTTGTAGGTCATTGGACCTAATTTATCGGTTACACATCTAAAACCAATATAGTTGGTAGCCATATATTCTGGTAAATACCTTCGTTGAGCAGGATCTAACCAATATTCTCTATCGGACCAAGAACCGCCTTTATAAACTCTTGTTCTATCACTAATTAAAGTAGTTCTAGTTTTAGAGTCTGTAGCAATAACATCTCTTCCTGTAACAGAATCTCTAACCCTTACTGGTCTTTTAGGAGAATTGTACATGCTAGGTCTAGAGGCAAATCTTTCTTCGTCATCTTCGTAATAACGTGTAGAATTTAAATCTCCATCTCCAATATTTGCATTTTCTGCTTTAGAAAAGTTTGTTCTAAAAGTAGCATCGTCTTTTGTAATTGGAATGTACTTGATAGATCCTGGAAGTTGTTTGGGTATAATTCTACCATTTGGTAAAGTATCGTAATCCACTTCTGCAGTTTCACTTCCAACAATTACCACTTGTCCGTCTTCGTTAATCATTTTTTTAGTAAACAAATTACCTCTAAAATAGTTAAAATCGTTTGCTTCGTTGTCTATAATTGGTCTGTAAACATCTGCTACCCATTCAGCTACGTTTCCAGACATGTCGTACAAACCAAATGCATTTGGAGGGTAAGATTTTATACGAATAGGAATGTCAGATCCATCTGAACTCCAACCAGACAAACCACTATAATCTCCTTTACCTTGCTTAAAATTAGCTAACTGATTTCCTCTAAAGCGCTTCTTTTTATCTCTAGTGTATTTACCATTCCAAGCATATTTTTTTCTACCTCTAATATTGTTATATTCTCTGTTTTCAATATTTGCTTTTGCCGCAAACTCCCATTCGGCTTCTGTTGGCAATCTAAATTTTTGCTGTAAAATTCCGTCGGCTTTTGTAATTTTTCTTCCTTGAAACGAATTTTTATCACTTTTAGAAGATCTTCCTCTGGTTCTAACTCCCCTTTTATAAATAGTAGTATCTCCTTCAAATAATTTAGAGTCGTCTGCTAAAAAAACATCCGTATCAAAAAAGTTTCTTACAGAATCTCTTTCGAAAATATTTTCTATATGTCCTTTTTCGATTAAGGTTTTTAAGTTTACAGCGTTTGTTCTCCACTTACAATATTCATTTGCTTGCAACCAACTAACCCCTACTACAGGATAATCTGCATACGCAGGATGGCGAAAATAGTTTTCGGCTAAAATATCTGTATTTCCTAAACTTTTTCTCCAAACCAAAGTATCTGGAAGAACAGAATTGTAAATATGTTTGTATTTTTCTTCAGAAGGCGGAAATACATCTTTTATGTATTGCACATATAAAAAATATTCCGAGTTCGTAACTTCTGCTTCATCCATAAAAAACGAACGAACGTGTATTTTCTTTGGTGTTGTATTCCAATCGAACATTACATCGTCTTGAACTCGCCCCATTGTAAAGCTACCACCTTCAATCTCTACCATACCTAATGGTGGTTTTTGACCTTCAAAAGAATTAGAACGAATGTAATTGCCATTTTTGGGGTCGTTAAAAGATAAACCTGTTAAACGAGATTTACCAGCACTAGATCTATTGCAATTCGCTAATAGCAGTGTTGTTAGGGCAATTAAAGTTATTTTTAAGATATTTTTCATTTCCAAATTGAAAATTATTTATGATTTTTCGTATTTGCGATGCAATTTACAATAATTATACTTTCAAGCAAGTAAATAATAAAATTTAACGCATCAATTTTTTGTTCATATTTTATTAAACGAGTACAAATTAAATTTAGTATAATTTATCTTTGTAACGATTAAAATATCTCTAATTTATTTGCGTTATTTGAATATATTTTATGAAAAGAGTTTTACAACTATTGTTATTTGTATTTTTTGTTCCTTTTTCCAACGCACAAACAACCAATTCGGTTTTGTCTTCTGGAAGCTGGTTTAAATTCTCTATAGACACGACTGGGGTTTTTAAAATCGATAAAAATTTACTACAAAGAATTGGTATTTCTACAAACGGTTTAAACCCCAAAAAAATACATATTTATGGTAATGGTGGCAATTTGTTGCCAGAATTAAATAGCGATTTTAGATATGACGATTTGCAAGAAAACGCTATTTTTATCGAAGGCGAAAATGATGGAAGTTTCGATAATAACGATTTTATTCTCTTTTATGCGAAAGGGCCTCATAGTTGGAAGGTAGATACAGCATCTAAAACCGCAAAACATCGTCAAAACATCTATTCAGATAAGGGGTATTACTTTATTACTGTAAACGAAACAGATGGAAAAAGAATTGCAACCAAAGCACCGAATACAAATTCATCAACTTTAACAATTAATACATTCGACGATTTTACTTTTTTAGAAAAAGAAGAATTAAATATACTTGCAGCAGGAACACAATGGTTTTTTAATGATGATTTTAGCATTGAAAATACACAGAAATTTTCTATACCTTTTGCCAATGCAATTACAAATTCGCTAATTTCTATTAGAACTAGAGGAGTTAGTAATTCTGTGGCATCTTCTTCCATGCAAGTAAAAGTAAATGGCGTAGAGCTGTACACCATACCTTACTCAGCCATAAATCCTTCTTCTTTAACCAAAGCTTTAACATCAGAAAGAACAGCGAGCATTAATAATTCTTCAGAATCTATAAATGTTGAAATTACCTACGATAATGGTGGAAACCCTTCAGCAAATACTTATTTAGATTTTATAGAAGTTGTTGGAAAAAAGAATTTAATCGCAAATGGAAATCAATTTTCGTTTAGAAGTTTCGAGCAATTTGATGCATCTGGAACCGTAACTTTCGAGATTCAAAATAAAAATAACATTTTTCAGGTTTGGGATGTTTCCGATTTTATGTCTCCGAAATTAATTGCAAACGAAAGTACAGCAAACAACTTCAGTTTTAAAGATGAAACAAGAACAAGAGATAAAAACAATACAGAGATTTTAAAAGAATATGTGGTTTTAAATCAATCTGATTTTTACATTCCAGAGACTGTGGAAAATTCTAAAGTTAACAATCAAAATTTACATGCATTAAAAGACCTTAATTATATTGTAATTACAAATTCGGAGTTGTTTTCTCAAGCACAAAGATTGGCAGATTACCACCAAAAAAATTCTAACCTTACCACGAAAGTGGTTCTTTTAGATGAAATTTATAACGAATTTGCTTCAGGATCTAAAGATATTACTGGTGTTAGAGATTTTTTAAAACATTTATATGCCAATTCATCCGAAGATGGAAAACTGAAATATGTTTGTTTTTTTGGAGATGCTTCTTACGACTATAAAGATAGAATTTCTGGCAACAATAACATTGTTCCTGTAAAACTATCTGAAAATAGTTTTAATTTGGCAAATTCTTATGTTACCGACGATTATTTTGTGATGCTTGAAGATCATGAAGGCACCATGTTAGCATCACATACATTAGATGTTGCCTCCAGTAGAATACCTGTAAGTACCAATGCACAAGCAAAACAAGTTGTAGATAAAATTCTCTCTTATTATAATAAAACAGCGATAGGCGATTGGCGAAATACAATAACACTTTTAGCAGACGATATAGATGATACTGGAGAAGAAGTAATACAAAGTGGAGTAGAGTCTATTGCAGATGAAATTAAAATAAAAAAGCCAATATTTAATATCAATAAAATATATGCAGACGCTTTTGTGCAAGAAAATTCTTCTGGTGGCGAGCGTTATCCAGAAGTGAATAAAGCCATTACAAATGCTATTGAAAAAGGAACCCTAATTCTCGATTATTTTGGTCATGGAGGAGAAGATGGTTTTGCATCCGAAAGAATTCTAGAAAAAACTCAAATACAACAGTTTAACAATCCAAACACATTGCCTTTATTAATAACAGTTACCTGCGATTTTTCTCGTTTCGATAACCCGAGTAGAATTACTGCAGGCGAACTTACATTGTGGAACAAAAATGGAGGTGCAGCAAGTATGATAACAACTACAAGAGAAGTTCTTATTCCTGTAGGCCAACGTTTTAACGAAGATTTAATTCGAATTTTACTAGAATTTAATAACGAAGATTTAACCATTTCAGAATCTTTAACAAGAGCAAAAAATCAGTTTTTTAACACTCAAAAATTCTTTATTTATTCATTTGGCGATCCTGCCATGAAATTAGCAGTGCCAGAACCCAATGTAAAAATTACTAAAATGAATGGGAAAGATATTTCCCAACCCTTAGATACTTTAAAGGCACTGTCTAAAGTTCGTTTCGAAGGTGTGGTTGTAGATAATGCAGATGTTGTTTTAAATAACTTTAATGGCTCTTTATCGACAACCGTTTTCGATAAACCTTTAGATAAATCGACCTTAGATAACGATGGTTTTGGAGTAACAATGCCATTTGATACACAAGATAGTAAATTATTTAGAGGAAAATCGACCATTACAAACGGCACCTTTAATTTTGAATTTATTGTGCCCAAAGATATTAAAGTAGCCTTTGGAAAAGGAAAACTAAGTTTTTATGCAGAAAATGGAGAAACAGACAAAGCAGGTTTTAATTTTGATGTAGTAGTTGGTGGCATTAACGAGAACGCTCCAGAAGATACAGTTGGTCCAGAAATTCAGTTATTTATGAATGACGAATCTTTTATAGACGGAGGTAATACAAACACATCTCCGAATTTAATTGCAGTATTGTCGGATCCAAGTGGCATAAATACTTCTATTACAGCTGTAGATCACGATATTGTTGGAATTTTAGATGGAGACACCTCTAACCCAATTGTATTAAACGATTTTTACCAAACCGAATTAAACGATTTTACAAAAGGAAAAGTAACCTATAAATTGCGAGATTTGGCAGTAGGTCCACACACTTTAAAAATAAAAGCGTGGGATACATACAATAACTCATCAGAAACAACGTTGAACTTCGTGGTGGTTAGCGATGCCATTTTAAATTTAGAAAACGTTTTAAATTATCCAAACCCTTTTGTAAATTACACCCAGTTTTGGTTCAATCATAACAAACCAAACGAGCCTTTAGAGGTTCAAGTTCAGGTTTTTACTGTTTCTGGAAAATTGATAAAAACAATCAATCGAAATATACAAACAACAGGTAATTTATCGAGAAGTGTTACTTGGAATGGTTTAGACGATTTTGGAAATAAAATAGGAAAAGGAGTTTATGTATATAAATTAAGAGTAAAATCTACAACAAGTAATTTGGTTTCCGAGAAATACGAGAAATTGGTAATACTTCAATAAATAGTAATAATATATAAATAGTATATTTGTAATAATTAACAAGAAAATAATAGATGAAGAAATTAGGAATATGTTTAGTACTTTGTGTTTTAGCGACATTAAAAGTTAACGCTCAAACTACAATCAATACAGATAGAATTGGCGGAATTACAACAGCAGCGCCATTTTTATTAATTATACCAGATGCACGATCAGGAGGTATGGGAGATGTTGGTGTTGCAACAACTGCAGATGCTTTTTCGTTGTTTCACAACGCATCTAAAATGGCTTTTAGCGATAGGCAAATAAAAACTGGAATTACCTATGCACCTTGGTTACGTAATTTAACAGACGATATTTTTGTAGGAAGTGCTTCTTATATTAATAGATTTAGTGAAAACGCTGCTTGGGGTGCAGATTTTAAGTATTTTTCTTTAGGACAAATCGATTTAACAACTGACGATGGTAGGGATAATGGTTCTATAAACCCTAATGAATTAGTAGCAACAGGAGCTTACTCATTAAAATTAAGCGAAACTTTTGCGATGGGAGTTTCTTTAAAATACATTCGTTCTAATTTAGTTTTTAATGGAACCAATGGAAACAATTTACAGCCAATTAATTCTTTTGGAGTAGATGTTTCTGGGTATTACCAATCTACAGAAGAATTTTACGGAAACTTTAACGGGCGTTATCGACTCGGATTTAACATTGCCAACATAGGGCCAAAAGTTTCTTACACTCCTGGAGAAGAAGATTTTATACCAACAAATCTTAAATTAGGAGGAGGTTTCGATTTTATTTTAGACGATTATAATACAATTTCTACAACAGTAGAATTTACAAAACTACTGGTGCCAACAGTACAAGATCCAAATAACGAAAAAGGCTGGGTAGAAGGTATTTTTAGTTCTTTTGGAGATGCTCCAGGAGGTTTTAGCGAAGAGCTAAAAGAAGTTACATACGCATTAGCAGCAGAGTATTTATATAACAATGCATTTGCATTAAGAGCCGGTTATTTTCATGAAAGTGAAGACAAAGGAAACAGGCAATTCTTTACAATGGGTGGAGGTTTTAAAACCAATGCTTTAAATATCGATTTGTCTTATTTAATTAATGCCTCAGATGTAAATAATCCTTTAGAAAATTCACTTCGTTTTTCTTTATCTTTTGATTTAGGAGAAATTTACGAAGATTTTTAAAAGTCATAAAAAAATAGTAAATTTATAAAAGATAAAAAGCAGTCTGCAAAAGGCTGCTTTTTTTGACTGTTTTATTTATGAAAAAAATAGAAATTACTACTCAAGCAATTGTTTTTAAAAATATTTCAGAACTTCCTAAAGAAGACGAAATGTTAATGAGAAAAGCCATAGAGGCAAGAAAAAACGCATACGCACCTTACTCTAAATTTAATGTAGGCGCTGCTTTATTGTTAGAAAATAACAAAATAGTTTTGGGCAACAATCAAGAAAATGCAGCATATCCATCAGGCATGTGTGCAGAAAGAGTTGCCATTTGGAACGCAGGTTCTCGTTTTCCGGATATAAAAATTTTAAAATTGGCCATAACTGCAAGCTCAACAATATCTAAAGTAAACAAACCTGTAGGACCTTGTGGAGCTTGCAGGCAAACATTGTTAGAATTTGAAATCAACCAAAAACAACCTTTCGAAATTTTATTTATGGGCGAAGTTGGCGAAGTTGTAAAAACAGAATCGCTTTTATCTTTGTTGCCTTTTTCTTTTGATAGCGCTTATTTATAATTATGAAACCAGACATTTCCAACAGAAAAGACATTCTATTTATCATTACAAAATTTTACGATAAATTGTTAGCAGACGAAACGATGTTTCCTTTTTTTGAAGACATTGTTGCAGAAAATCATTTAAAAGAACACCTAGAAGTTATTTCCGACTTTTGGAACGACCTACTTTTTTACACTTCTACCTATAAAAACAATACCATGCAAAAACATTTAGATAAAATGCTTTTGTAAAGTTCGAAAAACAACATTTTACAAGTTGGATATCGTATTTATTCGAAACAATAGATGCTTATTTCGAAGGCGAAAATGCCAACAATATGAAAAACCGTGCAAGGTCTATAGCAACAGTAATGGAGCTTAAGATGGGCATCTATAAATAAGAAAACTATTTTACAAGTTTGCACCTTAAAACAAAGACAAATTTGAACATCGGTTTTTAGTTTTCTTTGCATTTTAAAAGACAAACAAAGTTTGTAATTTTAAAGCACAATTTATTCGTAAAAAAAAATAAAATTTATGATTACCTCAAAAATTACAGGAACAGGAACATTTATACCTTCAATAAAAAAAGAAAATAAAGCTTTTTTAAAGGCCGCTTTTTTAAATGAAGATGGTTCTGTTTTTTCTTCTGATAACGACGTAATTATCGATAAGTTTAAAACCATAACAGGTATAGATGAAAGACGTTATGCAAAAGCGACATACAAAACGTCTGATTTGGCATTTTTTGCCGCTCAAAAAGCAATAGAAGATGCCAATATAAATCCAGAAGACCTAAATTATATTATTGTTGCGCATAATTTTGGCGACGTAAAGCAAGGCGCCATCCAAAGCGATATGTTGCCTAGTTTGGCAACAAGAGTAAAGTATAGATTAGGCATTGCAAACCCCAATTGTGTTGCTTACGATATTCTTTTTGGTTGCCCTGGTTGGATAGAAGGAGTTATACAAGCACAAGCATTTATAAAAGCAAAAATGGCAAAAAAGTGTTTGGTAATTGGCGCAGAAACGTTGTCTCGAGTTATAGACAAGCACGATAGAGATTCTATGATTTATAGTGATGGAGCAGGAGCATGCATTTTAGAAGCAACAGAGAATAAAGAATCTGGAATTTTAAGTCATGCCACACAAACCTTTGCAAAAGAAGAAGCTTATTTTTTACATTTTGGAAATTCTTTTAATAAAGAAGAAAACAAAGATGTTCGTTATATAAAAATGTACGGTCGAAAAATATACGAGTTTGCAATTACCAATGTGCCAACTGCAATGAAAATTGCTTTAGATAAAAGTGGTGTTGCTATTGATAAAGTAAAGAAAATATTTATTCATCAAGCAAACGAAAAAATGGACGAAGCGATTGTAAAAAGGTTTTATAGGCTCTACAAAAAGCAACCTCCAAAAGACATTATGCCCATGAGTATTCATAAATTAGGAAATAGTTCTGTAGCCACAGTGCCTACTTTGTTAGATTTGGTTTTAAAAGGAAATATAGAAAACCAAGAAGTCAATAAAGGCGATGTTGTTATTTTGGCGTCTGTCGGCGCAGGAATGAATATCAATGCGATTGTGTACAAATTTTAATTTCGCAAATACGCAAAACTGTAAAGACACAAAGTTGTAAAACTTTTAAAACTCCAGATTTTTCAGACTTTAAATAGACATACAAAAACCTATATTTTCTATGTTCCTATTGTGCTTAAAACAAAAAGAGATTAGATACAGTTTTAGTATTCAGAACCAATCTTCAGCAAAATATTTTTAAATTTTTACACATAAAATAATACCCTAAATGCTAGGCAGAGTCCGTAAAAGTTATTTTCTACCTAAATTTCCTTCAGAAATAAATAGTTTTACCTTAATATTTTACAAAAAAAAGATTTAAAACAAATTTGTTAAAAAATCTAAGAAGTAATATCGTAAATCTAATCTCAATATATTATTTTTGCGCATGCAACAACACAACGTACTTATATTAGATTTCGGTTCGCAATACACTCAATTAATTGCGAGAAGAGTAAGAGAATTAAACATTTACTGTGAAATTCATCCCTATAATAAACCTCCAAAAAATGTTTCAGAATTTAAAGCCATTATTTTATCTGGAAGCCCAAATTCGGTAAGAGGAGAAAATGTTTTACATCCAGATTTATCTAAAATTAGAGGAAAAAAACCAGTATTAGCGGTTTGTTATGGGGCACAATATTTAGCACATTTTTCTGGTGGAAAAGTAGCGCCTTCCAACACAAGAGAATATGGTAGAGCAAATTTATCGTACATAAAAAAAGACGAGGTTTTCTTTGAAAATATTTCTGAAGGAAGCCAGGTTTGGATGAGCCATTCAGATACCATAAAAGAATTGCCTACAAACGGAGTAAGATTGGCAAGTACAAGAGATGTAGAAAACGCAGCTTATAAAATTAAAGGAGAAGAAACCTATGCAATTCAGTTTCATCCAGAAGTGTACCATTCTACAGATGGCAAACAATTGTTAGAAAACTTTTTAGTGAAAATTGCTGGAGTTGCACAAACTTGGACAGCAGACTCTTTTGTAGAAAGTACAGTTGCAGCCATTCAAAAAGAAGTAGGAAACGATAAAGTAGTTTTAGGACTTTCTGGAGGTGTAGATTCTACAGTTGCAGCCGTTTTATTACACAAAGCAATTGGTAAAAACTTGTATTGTATTTTTGTAAATAATGGTTTGCTAAGAAAAAACGAGTTCGAAAGTGTTTTAGCACAATACGAAGGCATGGGGTTAAACGTAAAAGGTGTAGATGCATCTGAGCGATTTTTAACTGCTTTAGCAGGTTTAGTAGATCCAGAAAAGAAAAGAAAAGCGATTGGAAACGCGTTTATCGAAGTTTTCGACGACGAAGCACATCAAATAAAAGATGTAACTTGGCTGGCACAAGGAACCATTTATCCAGATGTTATAGAATCTGTTTCTGTAAATGGAGGCCCATCTGCAACAATTAAAAGCCATCATAATGTAGGAGGCTTACCAGATTTTATGAAATTAAAAGTTGTAGAGCCTTTAAAAATGATATTTAAAGACGAAGTAAGAAGAGTAGGAGCTTCAATGGGCATCGATTCAAACTTATTAGGACGCCATCCTTTTCCAGGACCAGGTTTGGCAATTCGAATTTTAAGCGACATTACTGCCGAAAAAGTTCGTATTTTGCAAGAAGTAGATGCTATTTTTATTAACGGATTAAGAGAAGAAGGTTTGTACGATAGCGTTTGGCAAGCAGGAGCCATGTTATTGCCAGTAAATTCGGTTGGAGTTATGGGAGATGAAAGAACCTACGAAAAAGTGGTTGCTTTAAGAGCTGTAGAAAGTACAGATGGAATGACTGCAGATTGGGTAAATTTACCATACGAGTTTTTACAAAAAACCTCAAATAAGATAATAAATCAAGTAAAAGGCGTTAATAGAGTAGTATATGATATCAGCTCAAAACCACCTGCAACTATAGAATGGGAATAGAACATATGAAACATTTAAAATTTTTTGTTTTTCTGTGCATCTTAACGTTTACTGTTTCTTGCGGTCAACAGAAAAAATACATTCAATATAAAATTAAAAAAGGAGAAACGATTACAGAAATTGCTAAGAAATTAGATATGTCTGCAAGAGATTTGTATCGTTTAAATCCAGATGTAAATAAAAAACCGAAAGAAAATACGGTAATTATTATTCCTAATAAAAAGATGAAAGATCTTAAAAATGGAACGACTAAAAATGAAAATATTACCGAAAAAGATACAAATAAGAACGAGCATAAAAAGGATGAAAATACTGTAAATACAGAGGTAATTACAGATAAAGAAGTTAAAAGAAGTAAATTAATTGAAGAATTAGAAAAAAAATATAAAATCCATGAAGTAAAAAAAGGAGATACTTTTTACAGCTTAACAAGATTTTACGATGTTTCTAAAGAAGATTTAATTGCTTTAAACCCCGAATTGTCTAATGGTTTAAAACTACAACAAATTATTAAAATTAAACCTTTAGAAGAAGTTTTTGATGAAGAAGATTATTTGTATGAAGATAAAATTAAAGAAGACATTTCTATTAAAGCAGCCTTAATGTTGCCTTTTAGAGCAAGCGAATTAGATACATTAACGCAAACTCAAATTTTTGGAAACAGTAAATTAGCAAACATCGTAACCGAGTTTTATATGGGGGCAGAAATTGCTATAGATTCTTTAAGAAAACAAGGTATAAACATTCAATTAGATGTTTTTGATACAGGAGCTAACAGTACTAAGATTAGAAATATTGTAGCAGAAAAAGATTTAGATGATAACGATGTTATTATTGGCCCTTTGTATTCTGAGGAAGCTACGTTTTTAGCAGGGAAAGTAAAAACTCCAATAATTTTTCCTTTTTATTCCAAAAAGCAATCTACATTTACTTCAAAAAGAATCGTAAAAACGTCACCTAATAAAGAGTTATTTAGAGAGAAATTACTAAAATATATCAAAGAAAATTTTCACGATGGAAATATTATTTTGGTAGGCGATGGAAAAGCAACTTCTAATTTTAATACCAATCAAATTCAAAGAGAATTAGCAACACACGATTCTATAAACTCTATAACTGTTATAACTCCTCAAAAAGGTTATATTAAAAGAAGTAAGTTTACAGATGTTTTAAAACCAAATATGAAAAACCTAGTGGTTTTAACTACAGACGATAACGTAATTGTGGCAAGTGCTATTAACAGTTTAATTAGCTTGCCAGAAGATGTAACTGTTCAAGTTTTTACCTTCGATAAGGTAAGTGCTTTTAATAAAATAGACAATTTTAAACTTGCAAAAATAGGTTTTACCTATGTAAGTGACGAGTTTGTTAGAGAAGATTCTTTTAAGTCTAAAAACTTTTACAACAAGTATTTGCAAAAAAATGGCGTTTTACCATCTTATTATGCAACTCGAGGTTTTGATGTTACTTACGATGTTTTAATACGTTTGGCATCCGGAAAAAGTTTAAAATCTACTTTTGATGATGGCTATTCTTACAGAGTAGAAAGCAAGTTCGATTATACAAGCAAAATGTTTAAGACCTCAGAAAACAAAGGGTTGTTTATTGTTAAATACAATCCAGATTTAACTTTAACAAGAGTAGATTAATAAGATAAAAGGCAAATAATACCAATTTAATCGAAAAGAATTCCTCGAAAATAGTTGATTCAAAAAAATCGTTATCAGACATAAAAAAGCTTCATTATTTCTAATGAAGCTTTTAGAGCGAAAGACCAGGTTCGAACTGGCGACATTCAGCTTGGAAGGCTGACGCTCTACCAACTGAGCTACTTTCGCATGGTAAAGAGTTGCAAATATAAAATCATTTTTTAGTTCTGCAATGTTTTTTTTATTAAAAAATGCTAAAATAAACTCATTTTTCAAATGTATTTTATACTAAATTAGTTAGGTGTAAATTTTATAATTTTTTTTATTTTAGAATGTAAGGAATCTACAAATTAGCTACTAAAATAACTACGTATCTTATCAAACTGAAAAATAGAATTATATTATGAAAACATCCACTTTTTTATTACTGCTTTTTACGGTTACTTTTTCGATACATTCTCAAAATAGAGAAGTAAAAATTGCTTCAGAAAAAATTACCGAGAATATTTACATGTTAAAAGGACAAGGTGGAAACATAGGACTTTTTGTAGGAGAAGATGCTGTTTTTATGATCGACGATCAATTTGCACCTTTAACACCTAAAATCTTAAACGCAATTAAAAAAATTACAAGCCAACCTGTGCAGTATTTGGTAAACTCTCATTGGCATGGAGACCATACAGGAGGAAATAAAAATATGCAAAAAGAAGGGGCTATAATTGTGGCACACGATAATGTAAGAAAAAGAATGAGTACAGATACTACTATAAGAGGAAGAATAAAAAAAGCATCGCCAAAAGAAGCGCTACCAATCATTACGTTTTCAGATAATTTAATGTTGCACATAAATAACGACGATGTTTTAGTTTCTCATGTACACAATGCGCATACAGATGGAGATGCCATTATTTATTTTACAGCCAATAATGTGGTTCATATGGGAGATACCTATTTTCAAGGAAAATTTCCTTACATAGATTTAAACTCTGGAGGAAACGTAAATGGATTTATTGCAGCTGCAGAAAAAGTAATTTTATTGGCAGACAATCACACCAAAATAATTCCTGGACATGGAAACCTTTCTAACAGAGAAGAATTAATTGCTTATAAAAATATGTTGGTCGATTTAAGAGAGAAAATACAATTAGAAATCGACAAAGGAAAAACGTTAGAAGAAGTAAAAGCAAATAACGAAATTACTAAAAAATACAGTGCTTTTAGTGGATGGATTAACGAAGAAAAAATTAGAGTTGCTATTTATTCGAGTCTGGTAACAAAATAAAGTACCCTGCCATTACAATAATTTATAAGTTAAATTTAACATTAATAGAAAGTTGGTTTTCTTATTTTTGATTAACTTTGTAGTGTATTATGAAAATAGTTTTCCATAAAATATTAGCTGTTTTAATGTCGTTTGTAGTGTTGTTTTCTACAACTTCATTTGCTATCACAAAACATTTTTGTGGAGATACTCTTGTAGATACTTCCGTTTTTAGTGAAGCCTCTTCTTGTGGTATGGAAAGTCAAAAAGTAATTTCAAAAACCACTTCTAGTTGTTCAACCATTAAAAAAGATTGTTGTAAAAACGAACAACAATTAATTAATGGTCAAGATGAAATCATACAATTGCAAGTTGATAAAATTTCTCTAAATCAACAGTTATTTGTAGCTTCATTTATTTACACTTACATTCATCTTTTTAAAGGTTTAGATAGCAATACAACTTCTTATTCAGCTTACAAACCACCACTCGTCATTAAAGAAATTTTTAAGATTGACGAGACTTACTTAATTTGATTTTTTTAAACAATAGACTGTAATATCCTATGACTATAATGTTATAAGGGTAACTTGTTGTATTCGGTGTTTTTCTCACACCAATGTCTAACTGTTTAATCATCAAAACTAATGCTAAATAAAAGCATCAAATTTTTAATAGAAAATAAACTCGTAGCAGTTTTGCTACTCTTACTTTTTGTGGGTTGGGGAACCGCAAATGCTCCTTTCAATTGGGAAACTCCATTTTTACCTAACAACCCTGTTGCTGTAGATGCCATTCCAGATATTGGCGAAAATCAACAGATTGTATTTACAAAATGGGAGGGACGTTCGCCACAAGATATAGAAGATCAAATAACCTATCCTTTAACAACTTCTTTATTAGGAATTCCAGGAGTAAAAACAATTAGAAGTTCTTCTATGTTTGGCTTTTCGAGTATCTACATTATTTTCGAAGAAGATATCGAGTTTTACTGGAGTAGAAGTAGAATTTTAGAAAAACTAAATTCATTACCTAACAACTTATTACCAGAAGGTGTAAACCCTTCTTTGGGCCAGATGCCACAGGGTTAGGACAAATTTTTTGGTACACTTTAGAGGGGCGTGACGAAAAAGGAAATGTAACAGGTGGTTGGGACTTACAAGAATTGCGTAGCATACAAGATTACTATGTAAAATACGGTTTATCATCTGCAAGTGGTGTTTCTGAAGTGGCTTCTATTGGAGGTTACGTTCAGGAGTATCAAATAGATGTAAATCCAGAATTAATGCGACAATACAATATTGGTTTACAGCAAGTTGTAAAAGCGGTTAAAAGTAGCAATCAAGATATTGGAGCACAAACTTTAGAAATTAATCAGGCAGAATATTTAGTACGTGGATTAGGCTATTTAAAATCGATCGAAGATATAGAAAACGCTGTGGTTACTTCCGAAGACTTTACAGCCATTAAAATAAAAGACATTGCTAAAGTTTCGTTAGGACCAGCAACAAGAAGAGGAATTTTAGATAAAGAAGGCGCAGAAGTAGTTGGGGGAGTTGTAGTTGCAAGATATGGTGCAAACCCTATGGAAGTTATTACCAATGTAAAAAACCAAATCGAAGAATTAAAAGGAGGTTTGCCCACTAAAGTTTTGGCAGACGGAAGAACTTCTCAATTAACAATTGTTCCTTTTTACGATAGAACAGAACTAATTCAAGAAACCTTAGGAACGCTAAATGAAGCATTAACGTTAGAAATTCTTATTACTATTTTGGTAATTATTGTAATGGTTTTTAACCTTCGAGCTTCTATTTTAATATCGGGCTTATTACCTGTTGCTGTTTTAATGGTTTTTATTACGATGAAACTGTTTCATGTCGATGCAAATATTGTGGCACTTTCGGGAATTGCAATCGCGATAGGAACCATGGTAGATGTTGGTGTAATTCTTGCCGAAAATATGATTCGTCATTTAGATGATAAAAAACTACAAATACGTAAAGATGTTACAAAATACACTACAAACGAGATTATTTACAATGCAACTTCCGAAGTTTCTGGAGCCATTTTAACAGCCGTTTTAACAACAATTATTAGTTTTGTACCTGTATTTACAATGATTGGTGCAGAGGGCAAACTATTTAGACCTTTGGCGTTTACCAAAACAATGGCCTTGTCTGCATCTTTGGTTATTGCTTTGTTTTTAATACCACCATTTGCGGCATATTTATTTAGAAAAACAACCCTTAAAAAAACATTTAAATACATTATAAATGGAGCTTTAATAGTTGCTGGTGTTGTAATTGTAAGTAGTGGTTATTGGTTAGGAATTGTTTTAATCGCTTTTGGCATTAATGGTGTATTTGCAGCTTTAGGAAAGTTAAATAAGAAAAATAGCAACCTTATTAATATTATAATCTCTTGTGTAGCCATTATATTTTTGCTTGCAGAATATTGGAGACCACTAGGTTTTAACAGAAGTATTTTTATCAATTTAATTTTTGTAGCCATTATTTGTTTCGGAATTTTAGGAATATTTTCCGTTTTTAGAAGGTATTATTCGCAAATTTTAAAATGGGCTTTAGCGAATAAAATATTGTTTTTAATGATTCCTACAGCAGTTCTTATTTCTGGAGGTTGGATTTTAAACAACACCGGAAAAGAATTTATGCCATCTTTAAATGAAGGTTCTTTTTTACTAATGCCAACCTCGTTACCACACTCTGGCGTTGCAGAAAACAAACGTGTTTTACAACAATTAGATATGGCAGTTGCAACCATTCCAGAAATTGAAACTGTGGTTGGAAAAGCAGGGAGAACAGAATCTGCTTTAGATCCTGCGCCTTTATCGATGTACGAAAACATCATTCAGTACAAACCAGAATATATGCGCAATTCAGAAGGAAAAAGACAGCGTTACAAAGTAAATGATAACGGATTGTTCGAATTGAAAGATGGTAGTTTTATCGCAAATCCAAACAATTCAGAAAATGCCACCATAAGTACAATCGAAAGGTCTCAATTAATTGAAGACGATAATGGCGAGTATTACCGCAATTGGCGACCAGAAATTAATTCTCCAAACGATATTTGGAACGAAATTGTAAAAGTTACCAAATTACCAGGCGTTACTTCTGCCCCAAAATTACAGCCGATAGAAACCAGGTTGGTAATGTTGCAAACAGGAATGCGTGCGCCTATGGGAATAAAAGTAAAAGGGCAAGATTTAAAACAAATCGAAGCTTTTGGTTTGCAATTAGAAAACTATTTAAAACAAGTAGAAGGTGTTAAAGTAGAAGCTGTTTTTGCAGATAGAATTGTAGGCAAACCGTATTTATTAATAGATATCGATAGAGAAAAAATAGCGCGTTACGGTATTTCTGTTGAAGATGTACAAAATGTTTTAAAAGTCGCAGTTGGTGGCATGCAATTATCGCAAACGGTAGAAGGAAGAGAACGTTATGGAATTCGAGTGCGTTACCCAAGAGAATTGCGTAACAACCCAGAATCGATAAAAGACATTTACATTCCTGTTGAAAAAGGAAACCCTGTTCCTTTGGCTGAATTGGCAACGATAAGATACGAGCAAGGACCACAAGTTATAAAAAGTGAAGATACTTTTTTAGTTGGTTATGTTCTGTTTGATAAATTAGATGGTTTTGCAGAAGTCGATGTTGTTGAAAATGCACAAGCTTTATTTCAACAAAAAATAGATTCTGGAGAATTAACAGTTCCCAAAGGAATTAGCTATAAGTTTACAGGAACCTATGAGAATCAATTAAGAGCAGAAAAAACGTTGTCTGTTGTAATTCCATTAGCATTGGCTATTATTTTCTTGATTTTGTATTTTCAGTTCAAATCAGTAGCAACTTCATTAATGGTTTTTACAGGAATTGCAGTAGCATTTGCAGGAGGTTTTATTATGATTTGGTTGTATGGCCAAGATTGGTTTTTCAATTTTAACTTCTTTGGAGAAAATATGAGAGATTTATTCAACATAAAAACCATTAATTTAAGTGTGGCAGTTTGGGTTGGTTTTATAGCGTTATTTGGCATTGCAACAGACGATGGTGTAGTAATGGCAACCTATTTAACACAAACCTTTAATCGCGATAAACCTGTTGATAAAGAAGGGGTTAGAATTTCTGCTTTGCAAGCTGCCGAAAAACGTATTCGCCCTTGTTTAATGACCACAGTCACCACCATTTTGGCATTGTTGCCCGTTTTAACATCCACAGGAAAAGGAAGTGATATTATGATTCCGATGGCAATTCCCATTTTTGGAGGTATGGTTATAGACATTACGTCGTACTTTATTGTGCCGGTTTTATATAGTTGGAGAGAAGAATTTCTTTTAAAAAGAATAGAAAAAAAAGGGCATAAAAAAGAAAATCAAGAACCAAGACAAATTGTAAATTAAAATGAAAAATATAGATAAAAAATTTCAGGTAATCTTTGCTTTATGCTGTCTTTTCTTCGTTTTTAATATGCAGAGTCAAGACCTACAAAGTTATGTAGAAGAAGCCATGGCAAACAATCCAATAATTCAAAAATTCGAATTACAATACAAAAGAGTTTCCGAAAAAATAAACGAAGCAAACACAATTCCGAATACCGAATTTGGCGCAGGATATTTTGCGAGTGAACCAGAAACCAGAACAGGCGCACAACGTTTTAAAATATCTGTAAAACAAATGTTGCCTTGGTTTGGTACCATTACTTCAAGAGAAAACTATATTTCTTCTGTGGCAGATGCTACTTTCGAAGAGGTTGTTATTGCGAAACGAAAACTAATTGCCTCTGTTTCGCAATCGTACTATAATTTGTACGAGAATAAAGCAAAGCAAAAAGTACTAGAAGAAAATATAAAACTTCTTAAAACTTACGAAATATTAGCGCTAACGTCTCTTGAAGTTGGTAAAGCATCTGCTGTAGATGTTTTAAAATTGCAAATGCGCCAAAATGAAATTACACAACTAAAAGAGGTGCTGCAACAAAGATTTTTAGCCGAACAAACAGCATTTAATAAGTTGTTAAACCGAGATAAAAAGATTGTGGTAAATGTGGTAAGTGATTTGACTATTCCTACCGAAAATTTTGAAATCGATGCAGCTAATTTGGCGGTGCATCCAGAATTGTTAAAGTACGATAAATTGTATCGATCTATAGAAAAATCCGAATTGTTAAATCAAAAAGAAAGTAGTCCTATGATTGGTTTTGGGTTAGATTATATCAATGTTTCTGAAAGACCAAATATGAATTTTACTGATAATGGAAAAGATATTTTAATGCCAATGGTTTCTATTTCTATACCAATTTTTAACAATAGTTACAAATCTAAAACCAAACAAAACAAATTGCAACAGCAAGAGATTTTAGCAAAAAAACAAGACCGAAAAAATACATTAGAAACGCTTTTAGACAAGGCAATAAACAACCGTATTTCTTCAAGAATAAGTTACAAAACGCAAACTAAAAATCTAAAACAAGCAAAAAATGCAGAAGAAATTCTAATAAAAAATTACGAAACAGGCACCATCGATTTTAACGATGTATTAGATATCCAAGAACTGCAATTAAAGTTTCAAATGAACCAAATAGAATCTGTTAAAACCTACTATGTTCAAAGTACTATAATTAATTATTTAATTCAGTAAACAATGAAAAAAGTTAACACAATTATTTTCTTATTTCTAACATCAATTGCAATTGCCCAAGTGGGTACAAATGGAAACGATAGAAAAGAAGAAGGTAGAAACGTAAAAGAATACAACCTTACTATAGAGAAAAATAAATTAACACTTGCAGGAGTAACTGCCAAGGGCATGACCATAAACGGAACTGTACCTGGCCCTACCTTAGCGTTTAACGAAGGAGACCTCGCCATTATTAATGTAACCAATAAAATGGATGAAGAAACCTCTATACATTGGCACGGATTAATACTTCCTAATTTTTATGATGGTGTACCTTATTTAACGACACCACCCATAAAACCCAATACCACATTTCAATATAGAATTCCTATCAATCAATCGGGTACATATTGGTACCATTCTCATACAATGTTACAAGAACAGAAGGGGTTTATGGCTCAATAGTTATTCAGCCTAAAGAAAAAACATTAGACTACGATTCAGATTTGGTTGTAGTACTTTCTGATTGGACAAACGAAAAACCAATAAACGTGTTGCGTAATCTTAAACGAGGAAACGAATGGTATCAAGTTAAAAAAGGTACCGCAGTTCCATTAAGTAGAGTTATTAAAGAAAAAGCATTGGGTGCGCAATTTAAGTTTTGGCGAGATAGAATGGAAGGTGCAGATATAGCAGATGTTTATTACCCTGCTTTTTTGTCTAATGGTAAAAAACGGGCAGAATACCCAGAGTTTAAACCTGGAGAAAAAGTAAGGCTTCGCTTTATCAACGCTTCTGCCTCCTCTTATTATTGGCTAGATTTTGGAGCGGGTAATCCAACAATTGTTTCTAGTGATGGTATCGATGTAACACCAATTCATAAAAACAGATTTCTCTTTACGATAGCAGAAACCTACGATGTAATTGTTACCATACCAAACGGTACTTTAGAAGTAACAGCAACTGCACAAGATGGCTCTGGTAATACATCAATTCGTTTAGGAAGTGGCAAACTTTTTCCTGCAACTGTAATAGATAGGCCAAACAAAGTTGCAATGATGAAGCAAATGGCAAAAATGGATATGAAAATGGGAGCACCAGCAATAAAGAGCAATCGAAAGAAAAATAAGCCAGAAGTTTTAATGAAGAAATATGGCATGAAGATGCATATGAAAAAAGGCAAGATGAACAATCAAATGCACATGAAAATGCACGGTAAGATGGAAATGAATTCGCCTGCCAAACAGGTAAAAAGAGACGCAATGTCTATGAAACCGAATAAGTCTATGATGCAAAAAGACAGTACTTCGTTCGACTATAAGACTCGTAAAACATATTTTAATTACAATTTTTTAAAGGCAAAAAAAAGTACAGAATTTAAAAAAGATGCTCATGTAAACGAACTGTTGCTAAATCTAACGGGTAATATGCAACGCTATATTTGGAGCATGAATGGTGCACCATTATCTGAAACCGATAAGATTAAAATTAAAGGCGGAGAAGTAACAAGAATTACCTTAAACAACTTAACAATGATGCACCACCCAATGCATCTACATGGGCATTATTTTAGAGTAATTAACGAGAATGGTAAGCGTTCGCCATTAAAACATACAGTTAATGTACCGCCAATGCAAAAAGTAGTAATCGAATTTTATAACGAAGAATATGGAGATTGGTTTTTTCATTGCCACATATTATACCATATGATGGGTGGTATGGCAAGAGTATTTAGTTACGATACACCACGAGACAAAAGAATGAAAGCATATCCAGTTCAAAAACTAATTAATGAAACAGACCATTATTATGCTTGGGGAGGAGCTCGTGCAGGTTCAAACTACACAGAATTAAACCTTATGACTAGTACTATTAGAAATGAATTTAGTTTACGAACCGAATTAGATTATCATAAAAATCTCGAAGCAGAAGTAAATTATAATCGATATTTAAATGATTGGGTGCGCGTGTATGTAGGTGTAAATACAGAAACATCAACACCAAACTCTTACAATACATTTAATACTGTAGGCTTGGTTGGTATTAAATATTTTACGCCTTATAGATTTAATGTAGATGTAAGTATGGACCATCAATTGCGCCCAAGAATTCGTTTAGACAGAGAGCTTTTACTTTTTCCAAGACTATTTGTAGAAGGCGAATACGAATACAAAGCAGATTTTGGTTGGATCAATCATTTACAAAACAATAATTCGTACAAAGGAGAAACCCAATGGTTGGTTGGAGTATCCTATATTTTATCACGAAATTTTTCAATCCAAGGAAACTATAACAACAGATATGGTTGGGGTGGTGGATTTTCGGTAAGATTTTAATTAAAAAAGACAGAACAATGAAACATACATATAACATTCACGGAATGACCTGTAATGGTTGTAGAAGTCATGTAGAAGAAACACTTTCAAAAGTTGCAGGGGTTTCTAAAGCTACAGTCGATTTAGAAAAAGCAGAAGCAACCATAGAAATGGATGCTCATATTAAATTAGAAACCTTTCAAAAAGCTTTAAAAAATGATGGTGGTAGATACAGCATTCACAAACATGGAGAACATCAACCTATAAAAAAAGAAAAAAAAGAAGCACCAAAAGGAACAGGAACAGGTACTTTTTATTGCCCAATGCATTGCGAAGGCGAAAAAACATACGATAAACCTGGAGATTGCCCAGTTTGTGGTATGGATTTAGTAGAAGAGCAAAATTTATCAACAACAAATTCAAATCAATGGACTTGTCCAATGCACCCAGAAGTTATAAAAGACGAAGCTGGGGCTTGCCCTATTTGTGGTATGGATTTAGTACCCATGGAAGCCGATATTTCTGCCGAAGAAAAAACGTATAAGAAATTATCTAAAAAGTTTTGGATTGCAGTTGCTTTTACCTTGCCCATTTTTTTTATCGCGATGAGCGAAATGCTACATAACAATCCATTATACGATATTTTAGAACAAAAAATATGGAATTGGGTTCAGTTCGCACTATCGATTCCTGTAGTGTTTTACGCTACTTGGATGTTTTTTGAACGTGCCTATAAAAGTATAAAAACTTGGAACTTAAATATGTTTACACTCATTGGTATTGGTGCAGGAATATCTTGGGTTTTTAGTGTTTTTGGCATGCTTTTTCCTGATGTTTTTCCAAATCAATTTAAAACAGAATTTGGTGCTGTACATGTTTATTTCGAAGCTGCAACCGTAATTTTAACACTTGTTTTAATGGGGCAATTATTAGAAGCGCGTGCCCATAGTAAAACAAATTCGGCAGTAAAAGAGCTATTAAAATTAGCCCCTAACAAAGCTACCAAAATAGTAGATAAAGAAGAGGTAGAAGTATCTATCGATCAAATAGAACTTAACGACATTTTAAAAGTGAAACCAGGAGATAAAATTCCTGTCGATGGTAAAATAACAGAAGGAAATAGCACTGTTGATGAATCTATGATTACAGGAGAACCTATTCCTGTAAATAAAACCGAAGGAGATCAAGTAAGTAGTGGAACTATCAACGGAAATCAATCTTTTTTAATGAAAGCCCAAAAAGTAGGTAGCGATACTTTACTTTCTCAAATTATTCATATGGTAAACGATGCTAGCAGAAGTCGTGCACCTATTCAAAAATTAGCAGATACTGTTTCTAGCTATTTTGTTCCTGTGGTAGTTTTAATCTCGGTAATTACTTTTATAGTTTGGGCAATTTGGGGACCAGAACCAGCCTATGTGTATGCATTAGTAAACGCAATTGCAGTTTTAATTATTGCTTGTCCTTGTGCTTTAGGGCTGGCAACACCTATGTCTGTAATGGTTGGTGTTGGCAAAGGTGCCCAAAATGGAGTGCTCATTAAAAATGCAGAAGCTTTAGAGAAAATGAATAAGGTAGATACCTTAATTATTGATAAAACAGGAACCATAACAGAAGGAAAACCAACTGTAGAAAAAATGGGCGTTTTCGATACTAATTACACCGAAAATGAGGTGCTAAATTATATTGTTTCATTAAATACAAATAGCGAACATCCTTTGGCAGAAGCTACTGTAAAATATGGAAAAAATAAAAATGCTAAAATTATAAAATCTTCCTTTTTTTCGGCAGTTACCGGTAAAGGTGTCGAAGCAGTTATTAACGATAAAAAAGTATCGTTAGGCAATCCTAAAATGATGGAACATGCGAGTGCTAAAATTTCATCAGAAATGGAAGAAAAAGTAGCCTCTTATCAAAAAGAAGGAAAAACCGTTTCTTATTTATCAATAAATAAAAAGGTAATTGGTTATGTAGTTATTGGAGATAAAATTAAAGAAACCAGTGCAAAGGCTATTAAAGACTTACAAGAAATGGGCATTGCAGTAATTATGCTAACTGGAGATAATCGCAATACAGCAAAAGCAGTTGCAAAAGAATTAAATCTTGCCGACTTTAAAGCAAGTATGTTGCCAGAAGACAAACTTAAAGAGGTCGAAAAATTACAAGAAAAAGGAAATGTTGTTGCTATGGCCGGAGATGGTATTAACGATGCACCAGCTTTGGCAAAAAGCGATGTTGGTATTGCTATGGGAACAGGAACCGATGTTGCCATAGAAAGCGCAATGATCACTTTGGTAAAAGGTAATTTACACGGAATTGTAAAAGCAAGAAATTTAAGTACTGGAGTGATGAAAAACATCAAACAAAACCTATTTTTTGCACTTATTTACAACACGTTAGGGGTGCCAATTGCAGCAGGTGTTTTGTTTCCTTTTTTCGGAATATTATTGTCTCCAATGATTGCAGCTTTAGCAATGAGCTTTAGTTCGGTTTCTGTAATCGCAAACGCCTTAAGATTAAGAACAACTAAAATTTAAATTCTAATGAAAAATTCAAACAAACACTCAAATAACAAAAACTATAAAACTTTCTTTTTAATGTTAGGTTGCTCTTTTGTAGCCATGTACCTAACCATGTATTTAAATACTTACGAATTCGACCACGTATATTTTAGCTTAACACGTTTTTATATGACTTGTTTAGGAATTGCAACAATGGCAGTTATAATGTGGTTTTTTATGCGCAAAATGTATCAGAATAGAAAGAAGAATATTGCCATTTTATTGGGCAGTATTCTTCTTTTTATAGCAGCATTGGGTTTGGTACGTGACCAAAAATCTACAATTGGCGATGTTCTTTGGATGAAAGCGATGATTCCACATCACTCAATTGCCATATTAACAAGCAAGCGTGCAGATATTAAAGACCCAGAAGTTAAAAAATTAGCAGAAGAGATTATAAAAGCTCAGAAAAAAGAAATTGAAGAAATGAAAGCGATGATAAAACGATTAGAAAATGAAAAATAAACATGTAGTAATTTATTTAGGGATACTCGCTTTTGGGGTATTGTTAGGATATTTTTTCTTTAGAAACCCCTCTAAAGAAGTGGCACAGGAACACAATCACGAAGCAATTTCTAAAACCAATGAAATGTGGACCTGCTCTATGCATCCACAAATTATGCAACCAGAACCAGGTGATTGCCCTATTTGTGGTATGGATTTAATTCCTGCAGAGAGTAGTGCAGATGGTTTGTTGGCAGACCAATTTAAGCTTACAAAAAACGCGATGGCTTTGGCTAACATTCAAACTTTAATCGTTGGAAATGAAAAAACAGAAGATAATGCCATTAAATTATCTGGAAAAATTGTAGAAAATGAAAATTCAAACACAGTTCAAGTAACTCATTTTGCAGGCAGAATAGAAAAATTATTAGTTGCTACCACTGGTGAAAAAATTAGAAAAGGACAATTATTGGCAACGATTTACTCGCCAGAATTATTTGCAGCCCAACAAGAATTAATTACAGCGGCTTCCATTAAAGAATCTCAACCAGAATTATACAAAGCTGTTCGTAAAAAACTAAAAATTAAAAAACTTACAGAAGCACAAATCAATTTGATAGAGAATTCTGGAAAACCGATGCAAAATTTTCCAATTTACGCAACACAAACAGGAACAATTACCGAAAAAATGGTAGATGAAGGCGACCACGTTGCATTAGGAGAAGCGTTATTTAAAGTTTCTAATCTTTCGGTTGTATGGGCAAATTTCGATGTTTACGAACATCAAATTAATTCTTTTAAAAAAGGACAAGAAATTATTATAACCACACTCAATAAAGAGAGGAAGGCAAAAGTAGATTTTATAGATCCGGTTTTAAATACCCAAACAAGAACGGTAAAATTAAGAGTTGTGCTTCGTAATAAAAATAATGAATTGAAGCCAGGAATGTTTGTGGAAGGCAAAATTAAAGGAATTGATACTAAAAATGATAAAATAGTAACAATTCCATCATCTGCAGTGTTATGGACCGGAAAACGTTCTCTTGTGTATTTAAAAACAAATGCGAATGAGCCTGTATTTGAAATGCGTGAAATTACTTTAGGCAATAGAGTTGGAGCATTTTACGAAGTTTTAGAAGGGCTAAAAAATGGTGATGAAATTGTAACGAATGGAACGTTTACTGTAGATGCAGCAGCGCAATTACAGGGCAAAAAATCGATGATGAATAAAGAAGGAGGTAAAGTAGTAACGGGTCACGAAAATCATCTTGGGATGGGTAAAAATACCCACTCAACAAATGTGAGTTTGAGCAAAAATGAAAGAATAAAAGTGCCTGAAGAATTTCAACATCAACTAAAAACGGTTTATAACGAATATATAAAATTAAAAAATGCCTTGGTAAAAGAAGATGTTAATGCGGCAACAGAAACATCAAAAGTAATATTAGAAAATCTCTCTAAAATAGACATGAAACAATTAAAAGATGCAGAAATTCACAAAAAATGGATGTCTTTGCATAAAGGTATTAAAGAAGCAACCACATCCATTTCTAAAACCTTAGAAATCGACTTGCAAAGAAGTTCTTTTGAACAGCTTTCATTAAACTTTATTAGTGCAGTTCAAATATTCGGAATTAACGAAAAAGTATATGTAGAATTTTGCCCAATGGCAAATAACAACAAAGGTGCTTATTGGCTTAGTAAAGAAGAAAAAGTAATTAACCCTTATTATGGAGATAAAATGTTAACCTGTGGAGAAATAAAACAAATAGTAGAATAATAAAAATCGATTAATAATTAAATTTTAAACACATGAAAAAAGCAATTTTAAGTTTAGCAATTATGGCAGCAACATTATTTACAGGCTGTAAAAACGAAGGTAAAAAAGAAACAGATGCTAATAAAACAGCAGTTTCTAAAGAAATGGCCACAACAAATATTTCGTTTGGTGTAAGAGGCAACTGCGGAATGTGCAAAAGAACCATCGAAAAAGCAGCAAAAAATGTTGAAGGAGTAGCAACCGCAAATTGGGATGTAGATAAAAAGAAAATAGATGTTTCTTACGACGATTCTAAAACAAATCCAATGGAAATTCACAAGGCCATTGCAGCTTCTGGTTACGATACAGAAAAAGCAAAAGGAGATTTAGATGCTTACGATAATTTACCAGGTTGTTGTAAATACGACCATAGTATGGAAATGAATCAGTAATCAAGCACTTTTTACAGACACTTTTTTACAAAGTTTTTTTAATTTAAACTTACTCACTTTGTGAAAAAGTGTCTTAAAAAGAATAAAATCTTGTAGATTTTTTATTCTTTATAAACTCCCATATTAGCGTACTTACCCATTCGTTTAGAAACCAAATCTGTTTCCGATAAATCTTTTAGCTCATCAAAAGCACTTACTATTTGATCTTTTACTACTTTAAATGCTTCTTCTCTATTAGAATGGGCTCCACCAATAGGTTCTTTTATAATACCGTCTATTAACTTTAACTTTTTCATATCGTTTCCAGTTAATTTTAGAGCTTCAGCAGCTTGTTCTTTAAACTCCCAACTTCTCCATAAAATAGAAGAACAAGACTCTGGAGAAATAACGGTGTACCAGGTATTTTCCATCATATAAACTCTATCTCCTACGCCAATTCCTAATGCACCACCAGAAGCTCCTTCACCAATAACAATAGTAATAATTGGAGTTTTTAAACGAGTCATTTCAAAAATATTTCTGGCAATGGCTTCTCCTTGTCCGCGTTCTTCTGCTTCTAAACCTGGGTATGCACCTGGCGTATCTAACAAAGTAACTACAGGAATTCTAAATTTTTCTGCCATTTTCATTAAGCGCAAAGCTTTTCTATATCCTTCTGGATTTGCCATTCCAAAATTTCTATACTGGCGAGTTTTAGTGTTGTAACCTTTTTGCTGACCAATAAACATATAAGATTGATCACCAATTTTACCCAAACCACCAATCATAGCCTTGTCGTCTTTTACGCTTCTGTCTCCATGCAATTCCATAAACGTATCTCCACAAATTGCTTTAATATAGTCTAGTGTGTAAGGTCTATTTGGATGTCTAGATAACTGAACTCTTTGCCAAGGTGTTAAATTTTTATATATGTCTTTTCTAGCTTTTTCTAGCTTTTTTTCAATCTTTTTGCAGGTTGCAGTAACATCTACTTCGCTTTCTTTTCCAATAATTTGGCACTTTTGAAGTTGCTCTTCAAGCTCTTTTATTGGCATTTCAAAATCTAAATATTCCATTTTGTAGTTATTTGATTTTAGTTGTTTGTAAAGACAAACATACTATAAAATTTACTTTTTCAGGCAAAATCGCCTCACTTTTTTCTGCCTACCTTTTGTTTAAACTTGTCTTTTAAACTCAATCTATTTTTTATAATTCCGTTTAATAATACCACAAATAAAACAATAAAAGCACCTAAATAAAAAGTAGTACCCATTTGTTCTTTTTCTCCAAAAATAAGTAAGGCTAAAATAATTGCATAAACGGGTTCTAAATTTATGGTAAGCATTACTGTATATGGAGACAGGTATTTCATTACTTTTACAGAGGCTATAAAAGCATAGGCTGTACAAACGCTACTTAGTAGTAATAAATACAACCAATCTATCGTTGGAATTTTAAAAAAATCAGCAGAGAATTTGTTGCTAAAAAATAAATAAATGGTAATAAAAACAACTCCAAATAAAAGTTGATAAAAAGAAATAGTGGCTGCGCTGTGTTTTTTGATAAATAAGCCATTTAAAACTGCAAATAATGCTCCTAAAAAGGAAGCGATTAGTGCATATATAATTCCTAATTTGTACTGACTTTCAAAATTAAAGATAATATACAAACCAGCAATTACTAAAAGGCCTAGAATTATTTCAACAGGTTTTATATTTCTTTTAAAAAATACAGGTTCTATTAAAGAAGTAAAAAAGGCTCCTGTACTCATGGTAACTAAAGCCACAGAAACGTTAGAAACTTTAATTGCTTTAAAAAAGAAGATCCAATGTAGTGCAATAATAATGCCTGTTAAAAAAAAACGAACAATGGTTTTTGTATCTATTTTAAACTTTTTTTTCTTCAACAAAAAATAAAGAAAAATAAAAATAACGGCTAGCAACATTCGATACCAAACTAAAGGAATTGCATCGATAGTTATTAAAGCACCTAAAATGGCTGTAAAGCCCCAAATAAAAACGATGAGATGTAAAAGTAGGTAGTTTTTAAGCCTATTTTCTAGCATTTAAATAGAGATAAATAGATAAAGCGCCAAACATTATATTCGGAATCCAAACATATATAAAAGAATTTACACCAGCTACAGAGCCTAAAACTTCTCCAATTTTCATAAAGAAAACGTATAAAAACATAATTCCAATTCCAATGGCCAAGTTAACTCCTGTACCACCTCTTCTTTTTCGAAAAGCGAGTGCGACTGCAATAATAGTTAGTATGTAAGAAGCAATTGGTAAACTTGTTCTTTTATGAAGTTCTACCAAATATGCATTTAAGTTTTTTACGCCTCTTTTTTTAGATAAATTTATAAACCGAATTAATTCATCTGAAGGCATTTCTTGCGACAATGCAGATTTGTAAATTAAATCTTTTGGTGTAAAGTTAAAAATAGTGTCTATTTTATTTCCTTTAAAAATACTATCTCTATCTTCATAAATAATACGTTTTCTCCAATTTGTTAGAGAAAAAGTAGAGTCTTTAGAATTGTAGCGTAAATTGTCGGCAAATAATTTTGATTTCAGCTTTAAACCATCATAGGTTTCTGAGGTAAAATAATGGCCTACATTTGTTTCTGTATTATAATTTTTTAAATAAATATAAGTGCTGTCTGTAAGTTGCAAACTAAAATCAGAAACAAATTTTAAATCGTTCTTTTGTCGTGCATTACTTATGTATTTTTTTTCGAACCCTTTTCTTACTTTACTACTATTGGGTACTACAAAATGGTTCATCCCTAAAGAAATAATAGTAACCAATGTTGCCCCAATAAAATAAGGATATAAGAATCTTGTAAAGGAAACTTTTGCATTGGTTATTGCAATAATTTCTGTATTGCTAGAGAGTTTAGATGTAAATAAAATTACGGCAATAAACAATGCCAAAGGCATAAATGTGTTTGCATAGTAAATAATAAAATTCTTATAGTAATCGTTTAAAATCTCTTCTAAGCCCAAGTTTGCATGCTCTAGAAAATTATCTATTTTTTCTGAAACATCTATTGCAATTGCAATTGGAATTAAGATTAATAAGGTAAACAAAAATGTTACCAAATAACGTTTTAATATGTACCAATCTATTATTTTCAAAAGCCTAGCTTTTTTGTATTAAATGTATGTTTTAAACTCTGGACTTTAAAATTTTAAAGTCTTTTGTTCATTTGTTTTACCATTTTATCTTTCCATTCTCTAAAATCTCCTGCTAAAATATGCTTTCTTGCTTCACGAGTCAACCAAACGTAAAACCCCAGGTTATGTATCGATGCAATTTGTTTTCCTAGCATTTCTTTTGAAACAAAAAGATGACGTAAATAGGCTTTGGAGTACAGCGTATCCACCCAAGTAATTCCCATATCGTCTATTGGAGAAAAATCGGTTTCCCACTTTTTATTTTTTATGTTGATAGAGCCATGTGCTGTAAACAACATTCCGTTTCTAGCATTTCTTGTTGGCATTACACAATCGAACATATCTATACCCAATGCTATATTTTCTAAGATATTAATTGGCGTTCCAACCCCCATTAAATAACGTGGTTTGTCTTCTGGTAAAATTTCTGTAACGACCTCTGTCATGGCATACATTTCTTCTGCGGGTTCACCAACAGAAAGTCCGCCAATTGCATTTGCTTGCTGCCCTGCATTAGCTATATATTCTGCAGATTGCCTTCTTAAATCTTTATAAGTACTGCCTTGTACAATTGGCATAAACGTTTGTTTAAAACCGTATTTGAACGGTAATTTTTCTAAATGATTAATGCATCTATCTAACCATCTATGCGTCATGTGCATAGAACGTTTTGCGTAATTATACTCACATGGGTAAGGTGTACATTCGTCAAACGCCATAATAATATCTGCCCCAATTGTGCGTTGTGTTTCCATGACATTTTCTGGTGTAAAAAAGTGCATAGAACCATCTATATGACTTTTAAACTTTACACCTTCTTCATTAATTTTTCTTCTTCCAGAAAGCGAATATACTTGGTAGCCACCAGAATCTGTTAAGATATTTCTATCCCAATTCATAAATTGATGCAAACCCCCCGCTTTTTCTAAAATATCTAAACCAGGTCTTAAATATAAATGATAGGTATTTCCTAAAATAATATCAGGATTTATCTCGTTTTTTAATTCTGTTTGATGCACGCCTTTTACGGTGCCAACAGTTCCTACAGGCATAAAAATTGGAGTTTCTATTTCTCCGTGATCTGTAGTAATTAGCCCTGCTCTTGCGCTACTTTTTGGGTCGGTAATTTTTAAATCGAATTTCATTGGTGGCAAAGATAATAAAAAGCCCATCCTAACCTTCTTAAAGAGAAGGAATTTAGAAAGTTTTAAGAGATTATTTATTTTCTTTTTCCACGGAAACTCGATTTGGAATTTTTAGTTTTCCTGTTTTTGGGTGAAGATTTTCTAAAAGAGGCACTTTTTTTATTAAAATTGTTTTTTGTAGGGGCTAATTTTCGCTTTGGTTTTGATGTTTTTGAAACATTTTTAATTTTAGATGCTTCTTCGGTTTTAGAAGAACTAGCAATCATTTTATTGATTTCTTTCATTTCTTCTTCCGTTAATTCACGCCAATCTCCAGATTGCAAATACCCCAACTCGACATTCATAATTCGAGTTCGTTTTAGCTTGGTAACTTCGTAATCTAAGTATTCGCACATTCTACGAATTTGACGGTTTAAACCCTGTGTTAACACGATTTTAAAAATTTTATCGCTTACTTTTTCTACCCAACATTTTTGTGTTACAGTGCCTAAAATTGGGATTCCATTTCCCATTTTTTCGATAAAATCTGGTGTGATGGATTTGTTTACGGTAACAAAATATTCTTTCTCATGGTTATTTCCAGCTCGTAAAATTTTGTTTACAATATCGCCATCATTTGTTAGAAAAATTAAGCCTTCAGACGGTTTGTCTAAACGCCCAATTGGGAATAGCCTTTCTGGATAATTAATGTGTTTTACAATGTTATTGGGTTCTCTATCGTCTGTGGTAGAAACGATGCCAACAGGTTTATTAAGTGCAATATAAATGGTGGTATTTTTGGGGGTAACCAAACGTCCGTCTAATTTTACAACATCTTTTTTGGCAACTCTATTCCCTAATTGAGTTGGTTTTCCATTGATGGTAACCCTGCCTTCTATAATAAATTTTTCTGCTTCTCTTCTGGAACAAATTCCGGAAGAACTAATGTATTTATTAAGGTTGATGGTGTTTTGAGGCTTAGCATTCAAAATTAAAAAATTTTTATGCAAAAATATGGAAACTTTTGCGACGATTTCAGGAATTAAAAGATGATTTTACAAGGGGGTTAAACCCCTTGTTGTAATTCTATGGTTCTAAACGTTAAATTAATTCTTGGTGTAAAAACCTTTTTTGTGGGTGGCAATCTGTGCAACCAGTTGGTTTGTGTAAATTCTTTCATCACTAACAAACTTCCTCTTTCTAAAACAATATCTATTCGTTGTTTGTTTTTTTTATGTTTGAAAGAAAATTTACGTTCTGCTCCCAAAGAAAGTGAAGCGATTGCGCTGTTTTTCTTTAGCATTTTTTCTTCATCTGAATGATACGCCATGCCTTCTTCTCCTGAATGATATAAATTTAACAAACAAGAATTGTAAGTTTCTTTGCTTTCTTTTTCTACAATTTTTTTCAATTCTAACAATTCTTTGGTAAAGATGTTTGCTGTTTTTGTAACTCCTGAATATGTATAAGAAAATTCCGATTCGCCATACCAAGCTACTTTTCTTTTGGTCATTAATTTTTTTCCAAAAATAATGGCTTCGTCATTTTTCCATTTGATTGTTTCTAAGAGTGTTTGGTAATAAAAATTACACTGCTTTTTATCTAAAACAATGCCATGATAATTGGTTACACCATCAAAAGGAAGAATGTTTTTTATTGTTTCTGAAGAAAATAAATCCATATCACAAAGATACAGAACTTATGAAAATTAGAATTTTCTATCTGGATGAAATACAGTTATAGCTACACTTGTTTTTTTCTCGGCAATAATTTCTGAAACGAGTTTTCCGGTTGCAGGTCCTAAACTCCACCCCATCATTGCATGTCCTGTTGCAATTGTTAAATTTTTACAGGTATTCGATTTTCCAATATATGGCAATCCGTCTGGCGAACAAGGTCTTAAACCACAAGTTGCATGTTCTTTTTCTTCGGTAGAAATTGCAATGTTTTCGTAATATTTTTTTACAGCATTTGCAATGGCATCAACTCTTTTCGGGTTTATGGTACTATTAATTCCTGCAATTTCCATAGTTCCTGCAAAACGGGTGAAACCTTCCATAGGTGTTACGGCTACTTTTGCTTCGCATAAAATTGCTGGAATGGTAATGTTTGTATCTTTTTTTACATTTATACTATAGCCTTTTCCTGCTTGAATAGGTATTTTTAATCCCAACTTTTTTGTGATATGTGAACTCCAACTTCCTGCTGCTAAAACCACTTCATCTACTGCAATTTCTCTTTTATCTGTTTTTATTGAAGTAATTTTTTCTGATGAAATATGTAAATCTTTTACAGTTTCATTTTTATAAAATACAACTCCGTTTTTATCTAAGTACGAAATCATTTCTTTCATAAATATATTAGGAGTCATGTGAGCATCTGAATGATAATATACAGCACCTTTAATATTTAAGTTAGTATTTGGCTGTAATTTTTCTACTTCGTTATTAGATAAATGTTCTACTTTTAGCCCTTTTTGAATGCCTTTTTTACCAATTTTCCATTCTTCTTCGCCAACTTTGTTGGATTTGTACAACATTAACAATCCTTTATGTTGATAATGAAAATTAAAGTCGTTCGATTTTTTTAAGTCTTCATACAAGTCTCTACCCAATAAATTAATATTTAAAAGAGGTTGCATTGCTTTTTCAACTTTTGCTTTTGTGGCAGCTTTTTTAAAGGCTAAACTCCATTTTAAAAAATCGATATCTAATCTTGGTTTTACATAAAAAGGACTTCTAGCATCGAACATCCATTTGAGCCCTTTTGTGATTATTCCTGGTGCTGCTAGCGGTATAAAATGACTTGGGGTTATGTATCCAGCATTTACATAAGAAGCTCCAGAATTCATATTAGATTGGTCGATTACAGTAACTTCATGGCCATCTTTTAATAAATAATAGGCAGCACACAGTCCAATAATTCCACCTCCAATAATTCCTACTTTTTTACTCATCTAATCACTTTATCTACAGTTATAATTCTAAATGTATTCGAATTAATTGTAATTTTTATATTAAATTCCTTACTTGTTACATAGAAATTCTTTCCTATTTTTTGATAATTTTCTATGGATGTTTCTTTTAAAACTTTCAAAATAAGATGTTCACTTTCATCTTTTGAAAAATTGGTTCCTAACTTCTTATTTATTCTTTCGTAAACAAGTTTTGTATAACAATGGTTTTCTATTATTTCTTGTTTGTTAATTTTCATTTGTAATTCTATTTATAAGATTCAGAAAACAAGTTAAGAATGATTTAATTTTTAAAATCAAATCACTTGAAAACCATGTGCATATGGGTCATCTTCATCATCAATAATAATCGTATTATATCCATAAATTTTTGCCCAACCTTTTACACTTGGTATAATTGCAGGTTTACCATTCAACGTAGTTGCTTCTTCTACTTTACCTGTGAATTTAGAACCAATAAAACTTTCGTGAATAAATTCTTCTCCAACTTTTAATTTACCTTTTGCATATAATTGTGCTAATCTTGCAGAAGTTCCTGTGCCACATGGACTTCTATCAATTGCTTTATCTCCATAAAAAACCGCATTTCTTCCAGAAGAAGTTGGGTCTAAAGGATCTCCTGTCCATAACATATGGGTAACATCTCTAATCGTATTATTTTCTGGATGAATAAATAGATTAGGATATTTTAAATTGATATTCTCTCGTACAACCTGAGAATATTGCACAATTTTTGCAGCGGTAAAATTATGAACTCCTCCAAAATTTTTCTGTGGATCTACAATTGCATAAAAGTTTCCTCCGTAAGCAACATCAAACGTAATTTCGCCTAATTCTGGACAATTTACTGTTAAATCTTTGGCAGCTAAATAGCTTTTTACATTTTTTAATTTTACCCAATCTACTTTTTTCCCTGTTTGTTGGTATTCGATTTCAACCAATCCTGCAGGTGCTTCCATCTTTATTTTTCCAGGGATTTTTGGGGTTACCAAACCTTCTTCAATTGCGACTGTAATAGTGCCAATAGTGCCATGACCACACATTGGCAAACAGCCAGAAGTTTCTATAAATAAAATGGAAAAATCGTTTTCTGGATTGTGAGGTGGAAATAAAATAGCACCACTCATCATGTCATGACCTCGTGGTTCAAACATTAATCCTTTTCGAATCCAATCATACTCTTTTAAAAAATGCTGGCGCTTTTCGCTCATATTTTTGCCCACCAAATTAGGACCTCCGCCAGCAATAACTCTTACAGGGTTTCCACAGGTATGTGCATCTACGCAAAAAAAAGTTTTTTTACTCATTTAATGTACGCTTTATGTAATTGTTTACACGATTTTCTAAGATAGATAATGTTACTGTTCCTGCTCCTAAAATAACTTCATGAAATTCTCTTATGTCAAATTTTTCTTTTAATTCGTTTTCTGCCTGTTTGCGTAATTCACGAATTTTAATTTCTCCTATTTTATAAGAAATTGCTTGCCCAGGCCAAGTGATATATCTATCGGTTTCTGTAGTAACTTCATGAATTGACAATGCTGTATTTGAAGCCATATAATCGATTACTTGTTGTCTAGACCAACCTTTTGCATGTATTCCTGTATCTACCACCAATCTACAAGCACGCCACATTTCGTATGTATATTTACCAAATTTTTCATAAGGTGTTGTGTATATACCCATTTCATCTGCTAAAGATTCTGCATATAAACCCCAACCTTCTCCATAAGCTGATAAATATAAATTTCTTCTAAATTGTGGAATTTTGTCTTTTGATAACTCGTTGTTTAACGAGATTTGCAAATGATGTCCTGGAACTGCTTCATGAGCTGTTAAAGCAGGAATTGTGTATAACGTTCTGCTTGGTAAATTGTAGGTGTTTACCCAATAAAAACCTGCAGTAGTTTCACTTCTGGAGCCAGAATATCTTCCTCCTGTATAATTGGGTGCAATTGCTGCTGGAACAGGAACAACACCATAGGGTTTTCTTGGCAATGTTTTAAAATATTTTGGCAATTCTGCATCAATTCTTTTAGAAATATCTCTTGCAAACATTAATAATTCTTTCGCTGTTTTTGGATAAAATTGTTCGTCTGTTCTTAAAAACTGAACAAAATCTTCGAAAGAACCTTCAAAACCTAATTCGTCAATAATTTTTTGCATTTCTGCTTTAATACGAGCAACTTCTTTTAATCCAATATTATGAATATCATCTGCTGTATATTGTGTACTTGTAGTGTAAAAATTTATTCTATTTTGATAAAATTTCTTCCCATTTTTAATAGTTCCTACTCCTAAACCTTTTCTGGTGTTTGGAAAATATTCGTTCTCGAAAAAAGATTTTATTTTTTTATATTGATTGATCGCATTCTCTTGAACACTAACATTTGCAACCGTTAAAACAGAATCTTTAAATTCTTCTGATAAATTTGCGGGTAAATTTAAAAATGGTTTGTAAAAATCACTTTTTGTAATGTCTGAAACAATATGCTTATCATATGTAAAGGTATAGTTTGGATATGCCTGTTTTGGTTGTGAAATACCAGCTTTTACTCCAGCTTTTAAGATACTTAAATGATAATTGATTTTTTCTGGTAAGTTTTCTAACTGTTGTAAATAGTCTTTTACTTCTTCTTTATTCTTTAATTTTTTGTTGCCCATATTTCCTAAATTCAAATGAAAAGCAATTTCATTCGTCATAGGATTTAGATGCATTTTATAGGTGTTTCTGTCTATTTTATCTTGTAAAACAAATAGTAATAAATTTCTTGAAATCTTTTCATTTTCTGATAAATCTTCAGTTTCAACTTGCTGTAATTCTTCTATTAATTTTTGAGCATTTTCTGCTTCTAATTGATGAAATTTATTGGTGTTTTCTAAAGATTCGTAAGGTTCGAAATCATAGTCAACTTTTGTTTCGTACTTAGAAATGATTTTCGTTAAAACTTCGCTTGACGATTCATCTTTACAAGATAAAAAGCAAAAAGACAAAAAGATTCCAAGAACTTTATAAAGGTTCATGTGTTAAATTTTTTTGGTTGTTTTCTTTCCGTTTACAGTTCTTAAAATTCCCAAAGGATTTTCGTTTTTAAGTGCTGCTGGTAACAATTCGTTTGGCCAATCTTGAAAACTAAAAGGTCTTACAAAACGTTTGATAGCGTCAACACCTACTGCAGTAAATCTACTATCTGTAGAGGCTGGGTAAGGACCACCATGCAACATAGAAGGACAAACCTCTACACCTGTTGGAACTCCATTAAAAATAATACGACCTACTCTATTTTCTAATTCGTGAATTACATCAACATAATTACTAATTTCGGTATCATCAGAAATTACAGTTCCTGTTAATTGACCTTCTAATTTTGATATAATTTCCCTTAATTCTGCTTCACCTTTACATTGAACCACTAAAGAATAAGGGCCAAAAACTTCATGATGTAACGTTTCGTTTTCTAAAAAAGTTTTCCCTTCTACAGTAGTAACTACTTGTTTTGCAAAGTTAGGTTGCACATTTTCGGAATGTTCAGCTAAAATATCAATTCCGTTTTGAGATAGGGCTTTTTCTTTATTTTTTTCGTAAGCTCCTGCTATATTTGGGTGTAACATGCAAGAAGGTTCTATGTTCACAATTTCTTCTGCTAATGTATTTACAAAATTGGTAAGTCCTTCTGATTTTATGGCTAAAATTAAACCAGGATTTGTACAGAATTGTCCAGTTCCTAAAGTGATAGAACCTGCATAGGTTTTTGCAATGTCTGATGCTCTATTTTCTAACGCTTTTGGTAAAATAACCACAGGATTTATACTTCCCATTTCTGCGAAAACTGGAATTGGTTCGTCTCTTTTTGCTGCCAAATCATACAATGCTCTTCCTCCATTTAAACTTCCTGTAAATGCAACTGCTTTTACGTTTGAATTTTGAACTAATTCTTGTCCTACTTCAATTCCACTGCTGTTTAAGTTTGAAAAAACACCATTTGGCATTCCTGTTTTTTCTGCTGCTTTTATAATTGCTGAAGAAACTAATTCTCCAGTACCTGCATGCATTGGATGTGATTTTACAATTACAGGACAACCTGCTGCTAAAGCCGCTGCTGTATCTCCGCCAGCTGTAGAAAATGCCAATGGAAAATTAGAAGCCCCAAAAACCACAACTGGTCCTAAAGAAACGTTCATTTTTCTTAAATCTACTTTTGGCAATGGCTCACGATCTGGTTGCGCAGTATCTATGGTTGCTTCTACCCAACTTCCTTCTTCTACATGATTTGCAAATGAGCGTAATTGACTTAAAGTTCTACCTCTCTCTCCTGCTGCTCTTCCTGCTGGCAAACCACTTTCTAAACAATAAACGTTTAGTAGCTCTTCACCTAAATTTTCTATTTCTGTGGCTATTGCTCTTAAAAATTCAGCTTTTTTTGCACCAGAAACTTTAGAATAGGTTTTAAAAGCGTTTGCTGCCAATTCACAAGCCTTATTTACATCTGCAGAAGTTGCTTCTGTAAAAGCCCACTCATTTTCTGTATTTTTTTGCGGATTAAAAGTTTTAAATGTTTTATTTCCGTTTGCTGTTGTTGTATTTCCTATATAGTTTTTTCCTGTAATCATCTTTACTTATTTTTTTATGTTTTACTTCAAATTTAATCATTTGTAAACTACTTTTTTGATGATAGATCTTTAGTAATAATACTTTAAATAGAAAAAGCTTTTTCCATTTTTGAGTATTTGAAAGGATTAACTTATTAAGTCTAAAGCTTCAAGTCTTTCTTTTGCTAAAATATATCTTGCATTCACATCATCAATTTGATGTTGCGTTAATTTTTTACCAAATGTACGCAGCCCTCCTGCAACATCATTATGATGTATTCCCATAGCTAGTTTAAGATATTCCATAAGTAGTGGCTGAGCATCTAGATATGATAAAGAATTTAAAGCCTGAGAAATTTTATTTGCCTCAGCCCAATCTCCATTTACAACATACTCTTGCATAGTAACACTTGCTTTTGGGAAGATAGTACCTACACCTGTAATTCCACCACTTGCTCCTGCAAGTCCTGCATATACAGTCACTGTATCTACTCCTGCCAACACTTTTAAATCTTTGTTCTCTAACATCAGCGTTTCAATAATTGAAACATCTATAGTTGATATTTTTAAAGCTGTTACTTTAGGAAGTACAGAAAGTTTAAGAAGAAGGTCAGTTGAGAGTGGATGATAACCTGCTGCATCAGGATTGTTATAAGGCATCATTGTTACACCAACATCTTTTGCAGTTGCTTCTGCAAGTGCATAATAATCGTACATTTCTTTTTCAGAAGGAACCACCTTCGTTTTTGGTGGCATCACCATAACTGTATCCACTCCAACTGTTGCAAGTCCTTCAACGATTTTAGCAAGTTCTTCTTTGGTTTCTGCTGCGGCTCCACTAATCAACGGAACATTATATTCTTTAGCAACCTCAGAGAGTGATTCAAGTAAAGAAAGACGCTGTTTGTTGCTCAAGTAGCTATTCTCACCTAAAGTACCAGAACCTACAAGTCCGCTCATTCTAGTTCCACCTTTTCCTTGAGTTTTTAAAATACCTGCGGCCTGTTTTTGTGTTGTATCAAAGTCTATTTCAAGAGCGCCTGATTTTGATTCTTTTAGCCATGTAAACACTGCAGGCATTACACCATTCCATTGCATACTCATAATTATTATAGTTTGTATGTTTATAGATTCTTTTTACAAATTTACGTTAGAAATGAAACCGAAAGTTAATTTCCTTTTATCCAAATTAAGTACAATATTATCCATATAATTAAATATAAATTTTATTAAGGCTATTATTTGCATATATTTACGCTATGAAAGTTTTACCTTTTCAAATACCCAAACCCGAAAATGATGCCCTTGTTTTTCAGGAGGATATTGAATTTGCTTTTTACAACAAACTGCATCAGCATGAAGAAATTCAAATAAGTTTTATAGTAAAAGGTGAAGGAACTTTAATTGTGGGTGATACCATTACTAATTACGAAACAGGAAATATTTTAGTTTTAGGTAGTAATTTACCACACGTTTTTCAGAGTACAGAAAAGCTAAAAGAGAAATCACATATGATTACACTCTTTTTTACCGAAAATTCTTTTGGTAGTAATTTTTTCGAACTGCAAGAACTAAATGAAATAAAGCCTTTTTTTAAACAAGCAAAGCATGGTTTTAAAATAACTGATGATAAAGATATTTCTAAACTTTTTTTAGAATTAAAAACTGCTTCTAAACTAGAGCGATTGATTGCTTTATTACAGCTTCTTAAACGAGTAACATCTTTAGAATACGAGAGTTTGTCTTCTTTTATTTATGAAAAAAAATATACAGCAGTAGAAGGTAAAAGAATGCGAGATGTTTTTGAGTTTACCATGCGTAACTTTACAGAAGATATTTCTTTAAATGAAATTGCAAATGTTGCTTCGATGACAAAAAATGCGTTTTGTAAATACTTTAAAAAACGAACAAACAAAAGCTATTTCCGTTTTTTAAATGAATTAAGAATCGAAAATGCAAGTAAATTAATTGTTGCTAATACCGATTTTACTTTAGCAGAAATTGCTTATAATTCTGGGTTTAAAAATATCTCTAATTTTAACAGACATTTTAAAAGCATCAAAAAAATGAGTCCTTCTAATTTTAGAAAGCATTACAATTCTTAAGTTAGCTAAGTTTATACTTCTTTAAAAAATCTTGTAAATTGGTGTTTTGAGACTCCGTTTTAAAAGCTTTTGGTGTTTTACCAAATTCTTCTTTAAAGCATTTTGTAAAGTACCTAGAATCTTTATAACCAACCATATACGCAGCTTCAGAAATGTTGTAACCTCTTTCTACGATTAATAAAGCTGCTTTTTTTAAACGTCTAGATCGTAAAAATTCTACTAATGTTTTTCCGGTAATATCTATACAATTTCTATAAATTACAGAGTAGCTCATATTTAAAGTTCCAGCCAATTCGTCTAATTTAAAATTTGGGTTTTCTATGTTTTTATCTAATTCTTTTACTAAACTTTCTAAAAACTGAACATCTTTAGACGGAATATTTACTTTTTCTTGAGAACTTATAGTGTCTAATTTATATTTTGAAATTAATTTCTCTTGCGATTCTAAAATGTTGTAAATTTTTAAGGTTAATTCATAAAAATTAAATGGTTTTCTTAAAAATTCTATCGCACCAGATTCTAGTCCTTCTATTTTTATAGAGGTAGAATTTTTTGCGGTTAAGAAAATAATTGGAATATGAGCAGTCGATTTTTTCTTCTTTAAAATATTGCACATTTCTACACCATCCATTACTGGCATCATAATATCACTAATTATTAAATCTGGCTTCTTTTTTTCTGCGAGCTCAATACCTTGTTTTCCATTTTCTGCAATAAATAAATTGTACATTTCTGTAAGAATATCTTTTAAGAAAATTTGCATTTCTACATTGTCTTCTACAATTAATAAGGTAAACTTTTTGTCGCTTTCTTTTGTTTTCTTTTTTATTAAGTTTTTATTTAACAAGTTAAAATCGGTATGGTAAGATTCTGACAAAACATTTGTTTTATCTAAATTTATTTTTTCTTCTGAAGTAAAAACATTTTCTTTTGTAGAAAGAGAAATACTAAATTTTGTACCTTCTTTAGAAGAAGATTTTACTTTTATTTTTCCATGATGAATATGAATTAACTCTTTCGTTAATGCCAAACCAATTCCTGTTCCTCTTCTACTTTTTCCTAAATCAGATTGATAAAACAATTTAAAGATGTCTTTTAAATCTTTTTCGGGGATTCCTGGTCCAGAATCTGAAATTGAAATTTTAATTGTTTTCTTTTTTTGATTTTCTTCTACAAGAATTTTTACAGTTCCTTCTGGAGGTGTAAATTTAAAAGCATTCGATAATAGGTTATATAAAACATGTTCTATTTTATCTAAATCGTACCAAACAAATAATTTTTTATTCGGATAATCTTGAATAAAGTCGATTTTTTTAAATCGTGCTTGTTCAGAAAAAGATAGTGATATTTTTTTTAAATGTGCTATTAAATCGTTTTCCGAAGCATAAACTTTTAACATACCAAGTTCTCTATTTCGAACCGTCATTAACTCTGTGGCGATTCTAGAAAGTCTGTTTGCATTGTTCGCTATTATTTGCAAACGCTGTTTTAAAAGTGTATTTCCACTCGATTCAGCTCTTTGTAACATATCTGCAATTGGCCCGAGAATTAAGGTTAAAGGAGTTTGAATTTCGTGCGACATTTTGGCGAAGAAATTCATTTTAACAGCATAAATTTCTTTTTCTTGATTGTTATGTAATGTTTCTTCAATTAATTTTTTCTTCAATTTAAACCAAAGAAAAGCACTATAAATAAGAAAAAGAAAAAAGAGTGTATATATTATGTAGGCAAGTGTCGATTTCCACCAATGTGGTTTTATTCGAATCGCTATTTCTTTTGTTTCGGTATCCCAAATGCCTTTTCCTGAGCCTGCTTTTACTTTAAAAATATAATTTCCTGAAGGAATATTGGTATAGGTTGCAATTCTGTCTTTTTTTGATAAAATCCAATCATTATCAAATCCTTCGAGTTTATAAGCGTAATTGTAATTAGAGTTCATTAAATTTTCGATTGCAGAAAATTGAAACGAAAATGAAGATTGATTAGAAGTTAATTTTAAGTTTTTTAGATGTTCGTATCCATTTTTTAATTGATTGCTTATAATTTCTGTTGCTGGTTTGTTTAAAACTTCAATATAATTGATATAGAGTTTTGCTTCAGAAGATTTTTTATTCATTTTCTCTGGCAAAAATGCATTTACACCATGGTCGCCTCCAAAATATAAAACGCCATTGCTATCTTTAAAAACACTTCTTTTGTTAAAGCTATCGCCATGTAAACCATCCGATTGATAAAAAGACTCTATTATATCTTTTTTAAAGTTATATTTATGAATTCCTGTAGTGGTTCCTAGCCATAAGAAATCTTCTCCTTCTGGAACTACAGATACGATTATTAAATCTTTTAAATTCTCGACATTTTCGAAAGATTTAAATGCATTCTTTTTAATATTATAATTTAATAGTCCGTTTGGATGTAATACCAGCCATAAAGAATTATCGGTGCCTAAAGTTAGATATCTAAAATTAATTTTTTTTAAATTTTCTTGTATTTTTTTATCAAACGAAATATGTTTAAAGTAAGAATCTTTAAAAACTTCAACTTCATTAAATTGAAACAAACCACCACCGTTTACAACTACAAAAATATTTCCGTTTTTATCTTCTGCAATTCCATGCGAATACATTCCTTTTAAACCGTGCGCATTGTAATCGAAGGTTGCCAATAACTTATTTTTTTCTGAAAAGACATTAAAAGAGTTTGCAGAAGTGCTCCAAATTCTATTTTTAGAATCTTTAAATAAAAATCTTATTTCTTCGTTGTTTTTTCCAGATTCATCTGGAGTGTTTATTTTAGAAAAATTTCCATCTTTAAAAACCCACAAACCATTTAAATAGGTGGCAAACCATAATTGTTCTTTTGGGTTTTCTTCGATACTTTGAATGTATCTAGCTGTAAAAAACCTTTTGCCTTGCTCTTTATTGCTGTAATGAATTTTTTGTGTATTTGGTAAAACTCTATTTAACCCTTCGCCATCTGTACCTAGCCAAATAGAGTTGTTAGAAGATTTAAAAACAGAAAGAATAGATGTTGGTGTATTATTTTCTAAACCGTTATAATAGATAATGTTACTATTTGACTTAGGCAGAACATTAATTATTCCGATTTTATCAAGAAAGTATAAATTGCCATTTCTATCTTGAGATATGTTTGTTATAGAGTTGTTACTGAGAGAAAATCTATTATTTATATTATTCTTATAAAGTGTTAATTTGTTCGTCTCGACGTTAATTTTGTAAAGTCCATCTCCATCTGTACCAACCCAAACAAATCCGTTGGCATCGTAAAATAGAGAGATAATCATGTTAACGTTTTTAATTGATTTACTCTTATTAAAATTGCTTTTGGACGTTAGAAAAAATTCTCTATATTTTTTTTCTGCGCTAATATATTTATATAAACTTCCCTTATCTGAACTTATCCATAAATCTTTCTTACGGTCTAATGCAATTCTTAAATAAGATCCCTTAAAATTGGAAGGCAATTCTAATGCTTCTAGTTTATTTATATCAACAGTATATTTATAAATTTTTCTATTGTTTGTAGAAACCCAAAAATTATTATCGTTAATAATTTCAATATTTGTTATTTTAAATGCTGTATTTTTATTTAAAGGTAAACTGGTTATACTATCTATTTTATTTGTGTTGTAATTATATCTAAAAAGGGACCCTTCTTCTGAGCCAAACCAAACTTGGTTGTTGTTGGGGGTAATGCTGGTAATTTGTATTTTTCTTTTATCATGCGCTAAATTAACGCTAAAACATTTTTTATTATTTAAAGAATCTATTTTCATTAACTCTCCGTTTAAAGAAGAGAGCCACATACTTTTTTTATGATCTTTTTTAATTAAAAACTCTTGATCCGTTTTTTTGAAGTTTGTAAAAATGGAATCGTATGGATTGAATAAGTATTCGTAACCATTAAACTTATAAATTCCTTTATTAGTAGTGATCCATAAATACCCTAAATTATCTTCTTCGATTTTTGAACCTCCATGAAAATCTTTCTCTAACTTTTTAAAATTGGCGGGTTCTTGCGAGTAATTATTGTTTGCAAGTAATAAAAGAATAAAAAAGGGTATTATTTTAAAAAAAAACTGCATTTAGTCTTATTTAAATGAAACGATTGCTCGAATATATACATAATATAGATTTTATCAATTTCTTTTTTTAAAAAAAAGTTTTCATATTAAAAAACAGCTACATTTTAATCATTTTGTGTAGGTAAATTCACTTTTTATTAAAAATGAAGAAAACGCACACGGTATTAGCAAAAAAAACCTACTTAATTTTTTGTTAAAAAAAAGCACCTTTGAAACTTAGTAACACAAATCAAACCCAAAAAAAACTAATTTATGAAACAGCACTTTTTTAAAAAACTGCTATTTGTTTTGTTATTTACTACTTATACAGTAAGTGGCCAAACCAAAACAATAACAGGAAAAATTTTAGATGAAACTGGAGAGCCATTACTAAGCGCTTCTATTCTAATTAAAGGAACTAACAGGGGTACCTTTTCAGATTTTGATGGAAATTTCAAAATCAATGCAAAAGCAACAGATGTTCTTGTGGTAACTTATGTAGGTTACAATAAAAAAGAAGTTCCTATTTCGGGAAAAGAAAGCCTTACCATTCGTTTAAAGCCTAGTGCAGAGGCATTAGACGAAATTGTACTTATTGGTTACCAAAAAGTACGTAAAAAAGACGTTACTGGAGCAGTAACAAGCATTAGTGCGAAACAACTGGAAGACATACCCGTAGTAACTGTTTCTTCTTTAATTGCCACACAAGGAACAGGCATACAAAACGTAACAATGAGTGGTGCTCCAGGAGCGAGACAATCTCTAGTTATTCGTGGAAATACAAGTATATCTGGTCAATTAGACCCATATACTGCTTTTAGTAATCCATTATATGTAATTGATGGTGTACAAACCTCTTTAGAAGATTTAGCTGGTTACAATGCTTCTAATGTCGATTTTTTAGCTTCTTTAAATCCAAATGATATCGAAAGTATCGATATTTTAAAAGATGCCTCTGCAGCTGCTATTTATGGTTCTCGTGGAGCAAATGGGGTTATTATTATAACCACAAAAGGTGGTAAAGCATTAGACAAACCAGAATTTTCTTTTTCTGCTGTAACAGGTGTGTCTCCCAAACCCAATTTAGTGCCCATGTTATTAGGTGCTGCAGAAAGAAATGCAAAATGGAATATGATTGATAGATGGTGGTTGACTAGTGAGGTACAATCTGCACAAGTACCAATGGTTCTTTCAGACAGCTTAAACCCTGCATTTAACAATAATGTAAATTATCAGAAGATGTTTTACAGACCTAGTACTACTCAACAATACAACATAAGTGTCCGTGGAGGTGGTGAGAAATCTAACTACAGATTTTCTTTAGGGTATTTAAACTCAGAAGGAGTTCTAAAAGGGACTGGGTTTAAACGTTACAACTTATCTGCAAGTACAAATTTTAAAGTAGGCTCTAAATTTAGAAATCAGTTTAGAATATTGGCTTCTATTACAGAAAATGAAACAGGAAGAGGAAACCCTTATGGAGGCTCATTTAGTTTAAATTCTTCATTACCTGTAAGTCCAACTAATTTAAATTCTTCTTTATTCTATTTTAGTGATGAAAGAAGAAGAGCTTTAACAGGTGAGTTAACAGATCGGTTAAATACAGACAAAGAATACAGATCCACTTTTTCTAATATTGCTACTTTAGATCTTTTTGATGGTTTGTCGTTAAACTCGCAACTCACGTATGTTTATAGTAGTAATAAAAAGAATTTTTACGAACCATCAACAATTAGAACCAATAAAGACGGTTTTGCTAGCTATTCTCTATATAACCGTCAAAATTTATCTTCAGACCTTTACTTAAGTTATCTTAAAAACTTTGAAGAAACCCATGAAGTTTCTGCAATTTTAGGAAACAAAATCGATTATAACCAGTATGAAGATTTAGCGATTCGAGCAGTCGGCTTTGGAAGTGATGCAATAAAGGTTATTAATAATAGATATTCTCTAGATCAAGTTGCTGGTTTTTCTGATATAAGAGCCAATGCTTTATTATCTTATTTTGCAAGAGCCAGTTATAAATATAAAAATAGATATATTTTTAGTGGAAACTTTAGTATCGACGGTTCTTCTAGATTTGGTTCAGATGTTCGCTGGGCAAAATTTCCCTCTGCTTCTTTAGCTTGGATTTTTTCTGAAGAACCCATTTTAAAACCTATTCTTTCAGATTTTGTAGATTTTGCAAAACTAAAAGTAACATGGGGTATTAATGGAAAACAATTTCGTCAAAACTATTTAAGATTTGGTGCGTATAATTTAGGGTATGGAGGTGCTGCATACTGGACCAATCAAATGAATGTTTCTTCTTATGGAGGTGTTACAGGTGTGGTTCCTACATATAATCGAATTGGAAATAAAAAGCTATCTTGGGAAAATTCTGAACAATGGAATATTGGATTGGAATTAGACATGTTTAACAGACGTCTAAACTTTAATTTCGATGCTTACCACAAACAAACAGATCAATTATTATTTGATGTATTGCTTCCTAGTTATTCTGGTTATAACGTAGCAAAATCAAACATTGCAGGTGTTTTAAATTATGGATGGGAAGCTTTTCTTACTTACCATGTTTTTCCTAGAACAAATGATTTACGTCTTTCATTTGACATTGGTTTAAGTAAAAACGAAAATTTTGTAACAGATTTGCCAAACGGAAATAGAGATTATATAGGAGATGCAGGTAACTATGGTTATGTTGTTGGTAGGCCTCTTAATTTATACAAATTTTTTACAAACGATTATATCTTAGACGATTTAAGTCAATTACCCGTAAATCCTTATACAGGCGAACCTCTTGCAGGTAAATCTGCATGGGCTACCATACAACCTGGGTTTCCTATTTGGAAAGATTTAAATGGAGATTATATTTTAAATGAAACGCACGATTATCAGCTATCAAGAGAGTTTTCTCCTATTCCAGACATTCAAGGGTCTTTCAATATAAATTTAAAATACAAAGCGTGGTATTTTCAAATGTATAGCCAATTTTCATTTGGTGCAGACATTTTTAACTCAACATTAAATAGTTATATGAATAACTACGATAGAGGAGGAGATACTTGGGCAGAAAAAGGTTTAGCCGATTTAAGTTCACATACTTTTTGGAATCAACCTGGAGATGGTGCGGCTGGAGTTCGGTTTCCAGCAATGTATCCTTCTGTAGGAAGTTTACGTCCTTTCTATAGATTTAGGTCAAACCAATCTCTATGGATAGAAAGTGGAGATTACTGGAAAATAACCAATGCTTCTATTGGACACACGTTTTCTAATGAAACTTGGATGAAAGACCTAGGCTTAAATCGTTTACGTATCTATGGTTCTGTATTAAACCCATATATGTGGCAACGTTCTAAAGCTGTTGTAGATGCCTCTTTGGTAGATGCTAAAGGATATACTCTTGGAAATGGGTATCCACAAGCAAGAACTTTTTCTATAGGTATTGATGTAAAATTTTAAACTAAAAATAAAGATGAAAAATATTAAAAAATATACAACTTTAACAATGATTGTGTGTTTGTTCGCTTCTTTCAGCTGTACAAGCATACTAGATCAAGAACCTGTAAACATAACACATCCAGACGTATTTTGGAGTAACCAATCGAACGCAGAACAAGCATTAGCTGGTGCTTATGCCACATTTAAAGAAGCAATAACCAAACAGGCCAATTTTATCTATTGGGGAGACATTCCAGCAATGACTTTTATGAGGAGTAGAGATTGGATTAGTGGCTATATACAAAATGGAGGAGATTATGTTTTACCTTATAGAGGCTTTAGTCGCGACTGGAAAGATCTTTATAGAGCCGCAAATTGGGCATTAACTATCGAAAAACATGTTTCTGAAATGCCTGATAATTTATTTGCTTCTAAAAAAGAGAAAGATAGAATCATTGGAGAAGCGGCTTTTGTTAGAGGACTTTCTTATTTTTGGATTGCCCGTATTTGGGGTGATGCTCCCATTGTAAATGAAGCGATAGAATCTTCGACCCAATTAATTAATAGCGATGGATTTGTGGTTAGAATTCCAAGATCAAATGAGTTAGAAGTATTAGACTTTGCTTTAGAAGCAACTAACAAAGCAATCGACTTATTAAACTACCAATCTCCAGGCGCTACTAACTGGGCAATTATTGCAAATAAAGCAAGTGCAGAAGCTTTAAAGGCAGATCTTACACTTTGGTATGCTGCTAGAGACAATAACAATCCAGATATGTTAAAAGCTTCTATCGAAGCTGCTACCAATGTTATTAACAATAGTGGTGCAGAATTAATAGATTACGTAGCAGAAGGTAAAGATGGTTTTGATAACATGTGTACAGGAGGCTCTAAAACAGGGTTGTTTGAAATTAATATGAATGCTGGCATGAACGAGTCATTTCGAATCTCTAGCTCTGGCGCTCATTATACTGGTTTAACATTAAACTTTCCTATTTGGAAAAATAAAAACACAAATGTATCTCCAGTTATAGATCCAGATTATTATGGAAAAAAAATGATGAGAAACGATCCTGATAGAGCGAATGATGTACGTAAAGACATCTTTTTCTACGATTACGATAGCGACGAAAACTCTTTTCCTTTAAAATATTCTCACACCTCAAAAGACCCTAGCACCGAAGATGCTTATGCACTATTTAGCGAGTCTAACATCTTAATTTATAGAATGGCAGATATGTATCTTCTTAGAGCAGAAGCATACGCGAAATCTAACCAAGCTGGAAATGCAGTAGCAGATTTAAATTTAACTAGAAGCAAAGCAAATGTTCCTAATTACACTGGGGCTATGGATAAAGAAAGTTTAATCGAAGCTATTTTCGAAGAGCGTTCTATAGAATTTGTTGCAGAAGGAAAATCGGCCTTTGATCGTATTAGAATGGATTTTTACGAAGATGTTCCTTGGATGAACCAAAGTAGAATTGCCAAAAAAGGATACTTTTGGCCAATTGACCCTACAATAATTTCTAATAATCCTTCTATCGTTCAAACAGAATATTGGAGAGGAGCTTTATAAAAAAAAATGATGATGAAATATTCAAAAATAAAAAACAAAGTAATGAAAAATACATGGTTAGTAATAATTATACTTATTTCGCTATATGCTTGTAGCAGTGAAGAGCAAATAATAGACGGAGGTTTAAGCAATGGTAACGTAAACGCCACTACTTTCGACTTCCTAAAATCGCATAAACAATTAGATACACTTGCAATTCTAATAGAAAAAGCAGGTTTAAAAGACAAGGTAAATGAACAAACAACGCTTTTTGCCGCTAATAATACGTCTATTAATAGATATGTAAATTCAGTATTATCTAAAATGAGGCAAACAGACCCAGAAGCAACATTTACTGTAGATGACATTCATGTAGATACTTTAAAAAAATATATGGGTAGTTATATTTTTAATGTAAAAATTAAACGTGAAAACATGACGAAAGAAGGGAGTATTTTAACCTCTTCTAATGGAGAAAAAAGAAGAATTTCCTTAGAGCCTGTAGATAAATATAATAACTATTTAGAGTCTCGTCCAGAATATGTATATTATACGTATAAAGGTGGAGATACTTGGGAAGATTGGGATGATGTTAATTCAGATGATGAAAGCGTTTTAGTTAGAACCTCTAACATAACGACCTTAAATGGTGTTGTACATGTATTACAAGGTACACATGTGCTATTTAATTATAAAAACAACTAAAATTTTAAACGCATGAAAAATATAATAACAGTTTTACTATTTATCGTAGCATTAGCTTCTTGTACCCCACCAGAAGTTGGTTATATAGACGATAATATACACGCACTTCAAGACACTATTTTTGTGCCAAGAGGAATTTTTAAACTATCTGCAGTTCCAGCAGTAGAAGGCTCTACTTATCCTTTGGAGTGGGAAATTACTGGTGTAACAGACGCAGACGGAAATCCAACTGACGAATTATTTGAAAAACATATAATAACCACTTGGACTGCAGCTTATAATCCAGAAACAGATACAACTTTAGAACTTGCACAAGCAAAAATTCAACAAACAGAAGAACCTTCTATTTTAATTAGTTCTGTGAGTGGAGAAATGGCTTTTACTGGAGCTACCAAATTTGTAGAAAACGACATTTTTAAGATTAATGTTAAAGTTAAAAACGTTAAAGGCGAAAGGCAATTAGATAATTTTGTGGTTGTTAAATTACTACAATTCGAAGCAGTAGAATTTCCAACAGAAATGCGATCTAGACTTCAGTTAGGAAAAGATAATGGTTCTTATGATATTGGTTATACATCTTCCATTAAAAATGGAAACGATCCAAAATCGAAAGATGTTTTAGACGGTACACATCCATACATATCAGTTATAAAAACAAGTGACGAACCTGCTATTGGAATTGATGTAAAAATGATAATTGCAGATAGTTATGGAACACCATTAAATACAGATAAGATTACTTTTTTTCCTTTCGGATCTGGTTATTTACAGAACTATCACGATAATTCTACAGAAACAATAACCAATGCAACCAACACAGTATTTTCTCTGCCTGCTCCTCCATTTCCACAGTATGCAAGAAATTACTCAGGTACTAATTCTTACCTAATGTACTACTTAACCAAACCTACAGCTTTTACAGTAGAAAAAGAAGCTTTCGAAAAAGATAATGGCCCAAAAGATTGGACAAAGTACACAGATCCTGCCACAGGCGAAATAAGAAATAGAGCATATATCAGGTGGGGAATTAAAATTAACGATTCTGGTACTTGGGAAATTAAAATGAAAATTCCGTACACTAAAATTAAAGAATAATATAATATTACAATGAGAATTATTTGAATTTAATAAAAAAGGTGCTTATTATAACAATAGGCACCTTTTTTTTAAAACTATTTTAATTGGTTTTTTAACCTCTTATACAATTTTTATAAGGTTAGTAGATAATTTCATAGATCAAAAGTCAATAAAACCTAATATTCATGAACATTTTTCAAGAACAAAACCTTCTAGAATTCAGTGAATACTTCCAAACCGATGGTAAGTGTAAAGAATATTTAGCGAATATTAAATGGAAAAATGGATTTAAATGTGTTAAATGCAATCACATCGCAAGTCAAATCCGTAAAGATTTTTCACGTACTTGTAATAAATGCAGTCATACAGAAACAGCCTCTGCAAACACCTTATTCCATAAGGTAAAATTCGGTTTACGCAAAGCATTTTTTATTTGTTTTGAAATGACTACAGCTAAAAAAATAGCTGCAAGTCATATAAGTACTCGTTATGGCGTTACAGAAAAAACAGCGCGTTTATTTATGTATAAAGTTCGAGAAGCAATGAAAGTTAGTGAAAATTATTTAACGGACGGCACAGTCCATATCGATGAATTTGTAATCTATAGAAGAGCAAAATACAAGCCTCGCAGGAAGTTATAATCGTAAAAAAAAAATCACAGATAAAGGAAGATTAAGAATATAGGTGCTACTACAAATAAATCATCTTTCAACAAAAGAATTAGAAGAAATAGTGTAACAAACATATTCATAAACTAATTGAAAGAATCGTGAAATCTAATAAAATTTATCAATCTAAAATATATGTTTGTAACCTGAGTTCGATTAATAAATTGTCAACTGATTAGACTTTACAGTCTGATATTTTATAGCAGGTTTTTTTGGTAAAAAGCTATATGCAATAAGACCTGCGATTATGTTTGACAAGAAATTAGTAAAACTTCTATGTCTAGAATGTTCAATTTGACAAATATTTTTGAGTTCGTCATTTACGGTTTCAATAACAGAGCGTTTACGCAGTAAAATTTTATCACTCATTGTCATTAAAGAATTCTTCATATTGTTTTTAATATGAGTAATTAAATGCAATCCATCAGCAAAAAGTAACTGCATTAAATCTTTTCCAACATAACCTTTGTCCGCATATAACTTACCATAAATTTTATCTAAAAAAGACTTCTTTTTTAATGGCGTTCTATCATCAACATTAGCTTGGGTTATGCAGAAGTTTAGGATTTCACCTTTATCATTTATAACGATATGCAATTTAAAGCCATGGAACCATCCTATAGTGGATTTTCCAGTGGTTGCAATGCCTTTAAATACTTTATTATTCTTAATTCGTTTGGGGCTGCAAACTCTAACAGGTGTAGAATCTACAAAAGAAATACCCGTAGAATTACCTAAACAACATGTCTTTAAAAATAAAGTCATTGGCATGAGGTTTTGCTGCATGAGTTCTGTAAATCTATTGTATGAAACTGTAGCTGGGAAATCATCTTGCATATGCTTTTGCAAGTAATACACGTAAAAGTGTTTAAAGGTCCTAAAACCACTAAGCTGAAACAAAATGGTAATGGTAATTACCTCGCTATTTGACATAACACTGGGACGTTTTGATGGATTGCCTAAAAGGTGTTTACTTACTATTTGGTCATATTCTTTACAAAATTCATCAACAAGACAGAAAATTTCAGTAATTTTTTACTAGAAAAAAATGCCTAAATTTTAATCGAACTCAGGTTTTGTAACTACCGATATCAAAAAAAATAGAAGATACACCTTAAACAAGTTAAAAAAATATAGCTACAAAATCATCAATATTGGTAGGTAAAATCGTCATTTTAAAAAAATGAAGAAAATACAACTTAAAATAGCACAAAAAAACTACTCAAATAAGTGGTAGATATTCACATATTTGTAATATCAAGAATATAAATACACAAATTTAAATAGTTTAAAAACGAATGAGTTCAAGAAGAAATTTTATTAAAAAATCGGTTGTTGCTGGCGCAGGAATAACAATGGTTCCAAATTTAAGTTTTGGAAATAACAAATTAAACAAAGACGAAAAACTTAAAGTAGGTTTAATTGGAGTTGGTTTAAGGGGAATGAATCACCTAAACAACTTATTACATAGAGACGATGTAGAAGTTACAGCAATTTGCGATATCGACCCCAATAGAATTCCTCTTGCACTAAAAAGATTCGAAAAAGCTGGAAAGAAAAAACCAAAAGTTTTTGGCAAAGGAGAATACGATTATCGAAATCTTTTAGATTCGAAAGATGTTTCTGCTACAATTATAGCAACTCCTTGGTTATGGCATACACGCATGGCAAAAGACAGCATGAAGGCTGGTAAATATACTGGCTTAGAAGTATCTGCAGCAAATACTATGGAAGAATGTTGGGATTTGGTAAACGTACATGAAGAAACAGGTTCGCATTTAATGATTCTAGAAAACGTTAATTACAGAAGAGACGTTTTAGCGGTATTAAATATGGTAAAACAAAATGTATTTGGCGAAATGGTTCACTTTAGATGTGGTTACCAGCACGATTTGCGTTTTGTAAAGTTAAATGACGGGAAGACTGCCTATGGAAAAGGAGTTGAATTTGGCGAAAAAGGAATTTCTGAATCTGCTTGGAGAACACAGCATTCTTTATTAAGAAATGCAGATGTTTATCCTACACATGGTGTTGGCCCAATTGCGGCAATGATAGACATTAATAGAGGAAACAGATTTACTTCTATTTCTTCAAATGCATCAAAAGGAATAGGTTTGCATAACTATATTGTTAAAAATGGAGGAAAAGACCATCCAAATGCAAAATTAAAGTTCAAACAAGGAGATGTTATTACTTCCACCATAGAAACTGCTAACGGAGAAACCATTATTGTAACTCACGATTGTAATTTGCCTAGACCTTATTCTTTAGGATTTAGAGTACAAGGTGCAAATGGTTTATGGGAAGTAGATGGCAACAGAATTTATATCGAAGGAAAATCGAAACCACACAAATGGGATGATGCTTCTGAATGGTTAAAGAAATACGACCATCCACTATGGAAAAAATATGGAGAAAAAGCAATGGGAGCTGGCCATGGAGGAATGGATTTCTTTGTAATTAATTCTTTTGTAGCATCTGCAAAACAAAACATTGCCCCGCCAATGGATGCTTACGACGCTGCAGCTTGGAGTTCCATTACACCACTTTCTGAATTATCAATTGAAAACAATGGAGAGCCACAAAACTTTCCAGACTTTACAAGAGGCAATTGGGTAAAAAGGAAACCTTATAAGTGGATAAAAGATACATATTAATACCTTTTTTTACAGTAATTTTAAAATGGTAAATGTTATAAAAATCAAATAACTCAATAATTAACAATCAATTTATGAAACAGCAATTTTTTAGAAAACTGTTATTTGTTCTACTTCTGGTTACTTATTCTGTAAGCGGTCAAACAAAAACAATTACAGGTAAAGTGTTAGATGAAACTGGACAGCCTCTTCCAGGAGCTTCAATTTTAGTAAAAGGGTCAACAAATGGTACTTCTTCTGATTTTGATGGAAAATTTAAAATCATGTCAAAACCTACAGACATTCTTTTAATTTCATACATAGGTTATGTAACAAAAGAAGTAGTAATCTCAGGAAAATCTACTATTTCTGTTACCCTAGAGCCTGGAGCTCAAGCCTTAGATGAAATTGTGGTTGTGGGGTTTGGTACTCAAAAGAAATCGAACGTAACTGGTGCAAATTCCTTTGTAAAAATGGATAAAATTGTATCAGATAGACCAATTACCAATGCTGCAGAAGCCTTGCAGGGTATTGCTGCAGGTCTGCAAGTTACTGTATCTTCTGGACAGCCAGGTTCTGAAGGTGTTGGCTTAAACATTCGTGGTACAAACTCTATTAATGGAGGCTCTCCATTGGTGTTAATTAATAATGTTCCTGGAAATTTAAACGATATAAATCCGCAAGATATAGAATCCATTTCTGTTCTTAAAGATGCAGCTGCCTCTTCTATTTATGGAGCTCGTGCAGCATTTGGAGTAATTATAGTTACTACAAAAAGAGCTAAGAGAAATCAAAAAGTAAGATTCGATTATAACACAACTACCAGTTTTTCTCACGCTTCAGATTTACCTGTAAAAGCCACGACCAAACAGTTTGTTAGGTCTTTAGATTTTTGGGGTGTAAATAGTTATTTTGCTGGACAAAATGTTAGCGATTGGTTAGGTTATATCAACCAATATGAGTCGGATCCAAGTAAATTAGATTTAATTTCAGACCCAGTTTCTGGTGAAACATATCCTATTCATTTTGATGGTGGACAATACTATCAATTAGCAGACACAGACAATTTTAATGGCTTTATTAACGAACCAGGGTTTTCAAGCATCCATAACTTTACGATAAGTGGTGGTAGCAAAAAAATTGGCTATCGATTAAATACAGGATACAGCTACCAAGATGGTATAATGGTTACCGATAAAGATTCATTTAAAAAGTACAATGTAAATGCATTAGTAAATGCAGATATTACAGACAACTTGTCTTCTACAACAAATGTTTTATTTAGATCTAGCATTCAATCTAGACCCAATGCTAGATACTCTAATGCAGTACAAGCTCGCATGTTCGATCCAACAGGTTTTTTTGATGATGGCTCAGGAGTTATTTTACCATTTGATTCTCCAGCAAACATTGTAAAATTTAGTACTCCAGGAAGAACTGAAGACGATAATCTACGTCTTTTCCAAAAAATCGAATGGAAACCTTTTGAAAGATTTTCTATAGCAGGAGAATATACATTCGAAAAAAACTATATTACAACAAGATCAATTAATAATGGGCAACGTTACTATAGTTCGTTTAGATTTAACCCATCTACCTCTGTAGTAAATGCACAAAGAAACACGAGTATTTCTAGAGGTAATACTAACAGAATTTATAATGGTTTTAACTTATATGTAAAATACGATTGGAAACTTGGCGAAAACCATAATTTTAAAGCCCTATTAGGGGTTAACAGAGAAAAAGAGAAACAAGATTTTTTCTTCTCTTTTAAAAGAGATTTAATCGACCCATTAGAAACACCAACTTTAAATTTAGGTTTCGACGAGACAAACGTATCTGTTGGAGATTCTTTTTACGAATGGGCTGTGGTAGGTTACTATGGACGGATAAATTATAATTACAACGAAAAATATTTTATTGAAGGAAATTTAAGATACGATGGTTCTTCTCGATTTGCAGAAGGAGATCAGTTTGTTGTACTTCCATCTGCATCTATTGGTTGGAATGTTGCTAAAGAAAGTTTCTTAGAAAACGTAGAATTTTTAAATGTTTTAAAAATAAGAGCTTCTTATGGAGTTATTGGAAATCAATTAACACCAAGAATTGGTAATCCATCTGCTCAAGATTATTTCCCTACAACTCCGGGGTATGAAGATTTTATAACAAGATGGACTAATTTAGATACAGACCAACGTTACCTGAGTTTTAACCCAGCTCAATTAATTAGTGCAGGCTTTACTTGGGAAGATGTAATTTCTAAAAACATTGGTGTAGATTTTGCTTTTTTAAACAATCGATTAACTTCGTCTATAGATGTATATACTAGAGATACTAATGGTATGTTGGGAGATGCTGCAGATTTACCTTCTGTTTTAGGAACAGACCCTCCATTACAAAATGCAAATAATTTGAGAACTAGCGGTTGGGAATTTGAGTTAGGTTGGAAAGATAGAATTGGTGAACTAACCTATGGTATTAATGTTAACGTGTTTGATAATCAATCTAAAATCACGAAAATAGACAATCCAACAAAATCTTTATCTCAGCTTTTTGAAGGATTTAGAGTTGGAGATATTTATGGATATGTAACAGATGGGTATTATACTCCAGAAGATTTTCTTCCAGGAACTCTTAATGCAGATTTATCTGGTGATAACAGACAGTTAAAAGATGATGTTCCTGTTATAGATGGAGCTCCAACACCTTATCCAGGAGATATTAAGTACCAAGATTTAGATGGTGATGGCATTATAACAAATGGAGATAATACTGCAGAATACGATGTAGATCCAGCAACTGGAGAAATTATTGCTAGAACAGGACCTGGAGATAGAAAAGTTATTGGAAACAGAGGTAAACGTTATCAATTTGGTGTAAACGGATACCTAGCTTATAAAGGTTTCGATTTTTCTTTCGTTCTTAGTGGAGTAGGAAAACAAGATTTATGGAGAAATTCCGATTTAATTTTTCCTTATCCATCTGTATTTGATAACATTTACTCCCACCAATTAGATTACTGGACACCAGACAATCAAAATGCATTTTATCCTAGAATTCATGGAAATGCTGCTGGAGGAAACTTAGATAGCAATTATAGCTATAGTAGAAGAATACAAACGAAATATTTAAGTGACGAAAGTTACTTAAGGGTTCAAAATATTACTTTAGGTTACAGTTTGAATAACAATGTTTTAAATAGATTAAAAATTAATAAATGTAGAATATTTGTATCTGGTAACAATCTTTTTACATTCGATAATTTACCCAAAGGATTGGATCCAGATCAAGGTTCTAATGGAGTTTATCCAATTATGAGTCAATATTCAGTCGGAGTTAATCTATCATTTTAAAAATAGAAATTATGAAGAAAATTAAACAAATTTCAATCATATTAGTATTACTTACTTCTTTTTTAGGGTGTAACGATACTGATTTTTTAGAAACTGCTCCAAAAGACGAGCTTTCTAAAGCAACCATATTTAGCACTTATAATAATATAAAATTATATTCTTGGGGGTTTTATGACTTCTTAGAAGAATTTCCAAGAGCCGCTACATGGTCAGCAAGCAAAGATCTTTTTGGAGATTTAATGCAAAATGGTAACAATTCTGTAAATCCAGGTTATTTAGACCAAAATTATACAGTTCCAATTAACGACAATAATTACTCGAACGCATATGTAAATATTCGTAAGGTAAACATAATGTTAGATGCTTTACCAGAATCTCCTATTACAGCAGAGCAAAAAGCACATTGGAGAGGTGTTGGTTTATTTTTTAGAGCGCACGAATATTTTAAATTATTAGAAAGATTTGGTGGTGTTCCATGGATAGAAAATGAAATTACAGACGAAGATATAGAGGAGTTATACAAACCAAGAGACAGTAGAGATTTAGTTGCAGGTAATATCTTAAGAGATTTAAATGAAGCTGTTTCTAACATTTTTGAAAACGGAGATGGACCAAACACCATTAACAAAGATGTTGCCCTTGCACTTTTATCTCGTTTTTCTTTATTTGAAGGTACATGGAGAAAATACCATAATTTAGGGGATGCGAATAAGTACTTGCAAGCTGCAGCTACTGCTTCTTCTACTCTTGTTGTAAAATATCCAACAATTATGAGTAATTACGATGCTATTTATAACTCAGAAGATTTAGGAGGAAAACCTGGAATTCTTTTATATAAACATTACGTTCTAGGTGAATTAACCCATTGGGTAAGCACAAATACACGCTCTACAAATAATAAGTATGATATTACTAGAAAAGGAATTGACAAATTTTTAACTGAAGACGGTTTGCCAATTTATAATGCAAACAATACGCTATATCAAGGAGATAAAGATCATTATGCTGAATTTAGAAACAGAGACAGCAGAATTTTAACAATAACACCTCCACCTTATAAAATAGTTGGAAATGGGACCCAAACATGGTCACATACTGGAAACTTAGCAGACCAAGAGTGGTTTGGAAAAGTAGCAGCTGTAACAGGTGGTTATCCCTTAAAAGAACTACCTGATAGAAATTGGTCAGGTAGGGTAACAGATCAAGTACCAAACTTTAATAGACTTACACCTACACAAACCGGAAATGGATATCGTTTTTGGAAAGTTTACAACGACCATAATGATAGGGTTTCATCTTCGGACTTTAATGATTTCGCTATTTTTAGAATGGGAGAAATTTACTTAATAAATGCAGAAGCAAAATACGAACTTGGGCAGTTTAACCAAACTGTCGCAAATGCAACTATTAATAAATTACGCACTAGAGCTAAAGTAGCTCCTATGGACGTTGGTGCCATTGGAGCAGATTTCGACCCTAAAAGAGACCCTTCTGTAGATCCAGTTCTTTGGGAAATTAGACGTGAAAGAGCAGTAGAATTAATGGGAGATGGCTACAGAAGAGAAGATTTAAGAAGATGGAAAAAAATGAGCTATGCTACAGAAACGAAGTTAGGTAGATGGATAGTACAATCGAATTACTCTGTAAATTTACCAATTCAAAACAATGCTCCTATTGGTTATATTCAATTGATACCTAAAGCAACACCTGCTTTTCCTGATCACTATTATTTATTTCCAATTCCTTTAAATGAATTGGCCAGTAATCCAAATTTAGAGCAAAATCCTAATTGGCAATAAGATTTTCTATTCATTAAAATTTAAATATACTTAATTATGAAGTTTTTTAAAACATACTATATAATTGCAGTCTTTAGCTCAATTATAGCATTAAATTTAAGTTCTTGCACAAAGCTAAATAACGAATTTGCTTTAGACAAAAACATGAATACAAACGGACTACCAGATGCCGAATTTACGGCTTCTACTACATCCATATTTCAGTTCGAAACAATTAGTTTTGCTCCTAATTCTGTAAATGAAGGAGACTTATACTCATGGAGTTTTCCAGGAGGAAGTCCAAGCGAAAGTAGTACTGCAAATGTAGATGTTAAATATACTGTAAAAGGAATTTATTTAGTGTCGCTAAAAGTTAGAAATAAAAATGGAGCTGTAGAAACTGTAAAAGAAGATTTTATAACTGTAGAAGGAGAACCTTTAGACCCTGCAGTAAGATTACGTTTTAATTTCGAACAAAATATCTTAGAAGAATATTCTGGAAACACAGCAAGTTATGGAGGTGCAGCTTCTTATGTAGAGGACGCCCCAGTAAACGATTTTGCTTTTAAATTTGATGGAAAAAATAGCATCACAACTCCAGAATACAAAGGTATTAATGGCAATAACCCTAGAACTGTAGCTGCTTGGATTAAAAGTGCAGCAACAAAAAATTCGTGTGTAGTACATTGGGGAGCCAGTGCTTTATTGAGTAGAGCAACTTTTAGGATGACACCAGCAAGTATTCGAATGGAATGGGCAGGTGGAGGAATCTCTGGTGCTACTAAAATTAATGACGATAAATGGCATCATGTTGCATATACATTCGATGGATCTACTGTTACTTTATATGTCGATGGAAAAGTAGATGGGGTAAATTCCAATGCCAGTAAAATAAATACTGGGGTTGCTGGTAAGACAGCTGTTGAAGTTGGTTCTCAATTAGGGGCTAATTTTTATTCTGGATTGATGGACGATGTTAGAATTTATAACAAAGCATTAACCATTGACGAGATAAAAGATTTAGCAGCAAAATAATATGCAATACATAAAAAAAAAAGGCAAAAACAATAATTATTTGATTTATTAGTACTAAAATCTGTTGTACATTTTCAAAAATGTCAGTTCGAGTGATTTTGAGGAACGAAAACTTGTATCGAGAACTATAAAATTCCTATTCTCGATACAAATTTCACTCATTTCAATCATAAAATTTACTCGAATTGACAGAATTTTATCAAAATGAACAACAGATATTAAAGCACCTATTCAATTACACAATAAAAGTAGGTGCTTTTTTTAGTTTTGTAGAATAATTATAAAAACCTTTCTTATTTTTGAAACCTTAAACTTTATATAAAACTCTCCAATGTTTACATCTTTAAAAAAAACATCTTTATTAGCAACTATATTATTATTATTAATGATATCCTGTAATACATCAAAAAATAAATCTTCTGATTCTGAGGAAGTAAAAACAAAACCCAATATCATTTACATTTTAGCCGACGACTTAGGCTATGGAGAATTAGGTGTTTACGGTCAAGAAAAAATCGAAACGCCAAATATAGATGCACTTGCAAAAAACGGAATGCTATTTAGGCAACATTACTCTGGTGCACCTGTGTGTGCGCCTGCAAGATACATGCTGTTAACAGGAAAACATGCTGGGCATTCCTACATTAGAGGAAATGATGAATGGAACGAACGTGGAGATGTTTGGAACTATAAAAAAGTAATTAAAGATTCTACTTTAGAAGGACAAAAACCCATACCTGCTTCTACAGTTTTATTTCCAAAATTATTACAAAAAAGTGGTTATAAAACAGGAATGGTTGGTAAGTGGGGCTTAGGTGCACCTCATACAGATGCACTTCCAACCAAAATGGGGTTCGATTATTTTTTCGGTTACAATTGCCAGAGACAAGCTCATACATATTATCCAGTACATTTATACGAAAATGAGCACAAATATCATTTAAAAAACGATACAATTGCACCAGGTAAAAAATTATCAAAAGAAGCAGATGTTAACGATCCAAAAAGCTATAAAGATTATACTTTAAATGAATATACTCCGGATTTATTATTTGATAAAATGATTCATTTTATCTCTGATAATAAACAAAATCCTTTCTTTTTCTATTGGGCAACTCCATTACCTCACAACCCAATACAAGCGCCACAAAGGTGGGTAGATCATTACATTAAAAAGTTTGGAGAAGAAGAACCTTATTTAGGGCAAAGAGGTTACTATCCGCATCAAAATCCAAGAGCGGGTTATGCAGCTATGATTTCTTATTTAGATGAAAACGTAGGTAAATTAATTCAACACTTAAAAGACCAAGGAATATACGAGAATACTTTAATTATTTTTTCTTCAGACAATGGTGTAACCTATTCTGGTGGAACCGATGGAGAATTCTTTAACAGCTCTGGAAAATTTGGAGAAAAATACGGAAAAAGCAAAGGTTTTGTTTACGAAGGAGGCATAAGAGTACCTATGATTGCTAGTTGGCCAGGAAAAATTAAACCGAACACAAAGTCTAATTTAATTTCTTCACAGTACGATATGATGGCTACTTTTTCTGATATCGTTGGTTATCAAGCTCCAAAAAATGATGGAATAAGCATACTGCCAACGCTTTTAGGAGAGAAAAACCAAAAAGAACACGATTTTTTATTTTGGGAATACCCAGAATATGGAGGACAAGTTGCTATTAGAATTGGAGATTGGAAAGTGGTAAGGCAAAATCTTAAAAATAAAAAAGAACCAACGTTAGAACTTTATAATCTTGCAAAAGACCCAACAGAATCTAATAATGTTACTGATAAAAATCCAGAAATTTTGCAAAAAGCTGCAGAAATATTCAAAAAAGAACATACAGACGCACTTTCAGATGGATTTAGAATTCCTTTAATTGAAAAAGGTTTATTAAATACAGAAAAATAAATTTATAACAGGTTCTTTTTTTTGAATGTATAAAGAAAAAAGAGAAACTGCATAATTGTTTTTGCTCAATATTGCTTAGTATTGGGTTTCAGTATTAGGAAAGATGCAAAATACCATTGCAGATCCTGTCATATAGTATTTAATAGATGGGGTTGTGATTTTATGTTTTGTAATACAAATATCTACCACCTTTTTGTTTAATTCAAAAAGTTCAAAATAATTTCATCTACAACATATTTTCTTAACCTGTTACGCATTTTGTATTAAAAATATTCAAAAATAAACCTCAGTTCGAGTGGTTTTGAGGAACGAAAATTTGTATCGAGAACTAAAATTCCTATTCTCGATACAAATTTTACTCATTTTAATCGTAAAATTTACTCGAATTGATAGAATTTAATCAAAATGTACAGCAGGTTTTCTTAAAAAAAAGAATATGCCTCACTTTTAAAACAATTTTATCTACATATTTTAAAACAAAACGTTTTAGCTTTAACAATTCAATAAGTGTTGTTAAATGTATTTTTTTTGACACACAATTAAACTTTTTAGAATTATGAAGAAAATTTACTTAAAATTAACGGCAAGTATCATCTTTTTTTTAATGCCTTTGGTTCTAAACGCACAGGATTACAAAGAAATGATGGAAGACACAAAATATAACGTTTACGATGTTATTAAAGCAGGAAACCAATATTTTAAAAACAAAGATAAAGGTAAGGGCTCTGGTTATAAACAGTTTCAAAGATGGATTATTCAAAACGAAGATCTTTTTTATCCTTCTGGAGATCGAACAAACTTTAGACCAGAATTACCTTACTTAATTGCTAATTCTAAAAAACAAAAATCAAACTTAATTAAAAATGCACAATCGAAAGCTACAAGCAATTCTTGGACTGAAGTTGGACCATTTGTAGAACTTAAAAGGTTTTACGACAATGTTAGAAATGGTAATGGGCGTGTAGATGCTATTTGGGTAGATCCTTCTAACGCAAACAGAATATACATTGGTTGTAGAGGTGGAGGAATGTGGAAAACAATAGATGGAGGAACAAATTGGACAGTAAAAACAGATAATTTAGGAATTACAGGTGTAAATAGTATTGCTGTAAATACCAGTAATGTAAACGAAATATATATAGCCACAGCTTTAGCAGGCAGAAGAAGTTTAGGTATTTTTAAATCTACTGATGGTGGAAATAATTGGAATCCTACAAGTGTTTCTTATCAATTAACAGCAAACACTATAATTTTTAAAGTTTTAATGAGTCCTACTAATTCTTCTGTATTATTTGCAGCTACTTCTGCAGGCTTATTAAAATCAACAGACGGATTTCAGACACATACAACAGTATTATCTGGTAATATAATTGATGTAGAATTTAAACCTGGAGATACCTCTATTATGTATGCTTCTAATGATGCTAACAATACAATTTACAGATCTACAAATAGTGGATCTTCATTTAGTTCTACAGGAGTTGTTGGCACAGCTAGGCCTCAAATAGGTGTTTCTGCAAATCAACCTTCTTATGTTTACATTGCAGATAAAGGGGTTTCTTACAGATCTACAAATAGTGGTGTTAGTTTTACATCAAGAGGAAATCCTGATGGAGGAAAAGGGCAGTATGGAGGTTTTGCAGTTTCAGATACAAACGCAAATTTATTAATAAACGGAAGTTTAGACACCTATAGATCTACAAATGGAGGTTCTAGTTTTAGTAAAGTTACAGATTGGAGGTACAGTCAAAGTACAGGTGTTGGGGGTAATTTTGTACATGCAGATGTTCGTGAAGTAGAAATAGTAAATGGGGCTATTTATTTAGGTACAGACGGTTGGTTGTGTAAAAGTACAGATGGCGGTTTAAATTATGAAATTTTAACTTATAACTTAGGAAATCAAGAAATATATGAAAAAGGATTGGGTGTTGCCCAAACAAATGCGAACACTCTAATAATTGGAACACAAGATAATGGAACGAACATTTTAAGAAATGGTGCTTGGCATCACTGGAAAGGTGGGGATGGAGGAACAAGCATGATTGACGCAGGGAACGCAAATATTATGTATGGTTCTTTATATAATGGTAATTTTAAAAGAACCGATAATGCAGGTACAACTTCTACTTCTACAGATTTAGGAGATACCAATACAACTGGCAGATCATTACCACCTCTAAGACAAGACCCAGTTAATCCTGCAATAATTTATATGGGAGGCGAAAAAGATGGAAAAATTAGAAAATCTACAAATAGAGGAAATTCATTTACCAACCTTACAGGTGTGGGCGTAAACGATTTTATCGATGAAATGGCAATAGCACCATCTAATGGAAACTACATTTTTACATCTATTAAAAATCGAATATGGAAATCTACAAACGGTGGTTCTAGTTGGTCAGAAATTACAGGAAATTTACCCAACCTAGTAATTAAAGGAATTGCTGTAGATTATAACAATCCAAATAAAATTGTTGTGTGTTATACTGGATATGCATCAGGAACTAAAGTATATCGATCTACAAACGGTGGTTCTAGTTGGTCTAATATTTCTGGTAATTTACCAAACGTTCCAACAACAGATGTTGTGTATGATGATGACAATAAAAACACTATGTATTTATCAACAGAAACGGGCGTTTACTATAGAGATGATAACGACTCAGATTGGACAAAGTATGGAATAGGATTACCAAATGTAAGAGCAAATGATTTAGAAATTCAGCATAATTCTTCAACATTATTTGTTGGCACTTGGGGAAGAGGAGTTTGGAGAATTCCTTTAAAAGGTATTTCTGGAACTGGAGACTTGCAATTACACCACAAATATAATAACAGTTTAACGGATGAATCTTCTTACGAAAGAGATGGAAGTACTACAGGTTCAGAGACTTACATTACTGGTTACGATGGAAATGCTTATTCAGTCACATCTAACAATACGATTTCAATTAATGGATATAAAGGCATTTCAGGCAACAGTGCCAGAACAGTAAGTGCATGGATAAAAACAACAAATGTAGGTTTGCGTAAAACCATAGCTTCATGGGGTACAAATTCTCCTGGTCAAATGTTTAACGTAATGGTTTCTAATGGAAATATTCGTGTAGAAGGAGGTTCTTCTAACGTTCAAAATGACGATTCTACTGTAGCACTATTAAATAATAATACATGGAGGCATGTTGCTGTAACTTACGATCCTTCAGATGGTAGTAAATTAAAAGACATTAAAATATATATTGATGGAATATATTATGCCAATCAACCAGATTCTGGGGATTCATACAATTCTCAAAACACAACAATTAATACAAATACCACAACAAATAATGTTTTAATAGGTGCAGCCTCTTACAATAGTTCTTATTATTGGCAAGGTGGTTTAGATGATGTAAGAATATACTCAAAAGCACTAACCGCTTCAGAAATTGCGGCATTGGCTTCATCTTCTGTCGTACCAACAGCAAACTTTACATCAAACGTAACTACAATTACAGCAGGTAACACAATAAATTTCACAGATACATCTAGTGATACACCAACTTCATGGTTATGGTCTTTCTCTGGTGGAAATCCTGCAACTAGTACTGTTCAAAATCCATCTATAACATATGCTACTGCAGGGACATATAATGTTACTTTAACAGCTACAAATTCAGCAGGAAGCGATGTAGAAACAAAATTGGGTTATATTACTATTAATGCTTCTGGAACTGCAGACTTACAATTACACCACAAATACAATAGCAGTTTAACGGATGAATCTTCTTACGGAAGAAATGGAAGCACTACAGGTTCAGAGACTTACATTACTGGTTACGATGGAAATGCTTATTCAGTCACATCTAACAATACGATTTCAATTAATGGATATAAAGGCATTTCAGGCAACAGTGCCAGAACAGTAAGTGCATGGATAAAAACAACAAATGTAGGTTTGCGTAAAACCATAGCTTCATGGGGTACAAATTCTCCTGGTCAAATGTTTAACGTAATGGTTTCTAATGGAAATATTCGTGTAGAAGGAGGTTCTTCTAACGTTCAAAATGACGATTCTACTGTAGCACTATTAAATAATAATACATGGAGGCATGTTGCTGTAACTTACGATCCTTCAGATGGTAGTAAATTAAAAGACATTAAAATATATATTGATGGAATATATTATGCCAATCAACCAGATTCTGGGGATTCATACAATTCTCAAAACACAACAATTAATACAAATACCACAACAAATAATGTTTTAATAGGTGCAGCCTCTTACAATAGTTCTTATTATTGGCAAGGTGGTTTAGATGATGTAAGAATATACTCAAAAGCACTAACCGCTTCAGAAATTGCGGCATTGGCTTCATCTTCTGTAGCTTCAACAGTAAACGCAACGAATGCTAAAGTTTTACACGCAGAAAAAATTATAGAAGATATACAATTTAGATTTTTGCCAAATCCAGTTAAAGATATATTAAAAATTAAAATAGACTCAGATAATTTACAAGTTGATACTCTAGAAGCAACCATTTATACATTAAATGGCAAAGAAGTTTTAATAAAAAAAATTAAAAAAGATAGTTATGATAGTTTTGAGCTAAATACAGCCACCTTAAGTAAAGGTGTTTATTTTATAAAGCTTAATACTAAAAAACAAAGTCTTATAAAAAAGTTTATTAAAAATTAATTTTTAATAACTTACGTGAAGAAAACTTCTAAAAATGTTATTTTTAGAAGTTTTAAAAAACAAAAATAACACCCATTAAAATACAACTTATTTATTCAAAAAAGATGAGCTTAAAGAAAAGTAGCATAAGATTTGTGCTTTTAATATTATTTTTTTCGATGGTAACATCGTGTTTTTATAAAAAGAAAGCGCCAAAAAGCAAACCGAATATAGTGTTTATTTTAGTCGACGATTTGGGCTGGAGCGATCTTGGGTTTATGGGAAACCCTGTTTATCAAACCCCTAATTTAGATTTGCTATCTAAAGAAAGCGTTGTGTTTACAAATGCCTACGCTCCTGCTGCAAACTGTGCTCCAAGTAGAGCATGTATTTTAACGGGTTTAAATACTCCAAAACACGGAATTTATACGGTAGGTTCTTCAGAAAGAGGAAAGTCTAAATTTCGAAAATTAGTTCCTACTAAAAATACCACCATTTTAAAAGAAAGTTTTACAACACTAGGAGAAGCACTTCAAGAAAATGGTTATACAACTGCAACTATGGGAAAATGGCACTTAAGCGAAAACCCAATAACGCAAGGTTTTAACATTAATATTGGAGGCACAACAGCAGGTCATCCAAAATCATATTTTAGTCCGTATAAAAATAAAGCACTAAAAGATGGACCTAAAGGAGAGTATTTAACAGATAGAATTACCACAGAAGCAATTAATTTTATTACCAAAAATAAAAAGAATCCTTTTTTTCTATACTTGCCTTATTATACAGTACATACGCCTTTACAAGGAAAAGAAAAGTTGGTAAAAAAATATAAGGCTAAAGTAAATGGAGATGATCGTTTTAACGCAAAATATGGAGCGATGGTTGAAAATATGGATGCTAATATCGGCAAAATCCTAAAATCATTAAAAGAATTAAAATTAGATGAAAATACGCTGGTCATATTTACCTCCGATAATGGGGGTTTAGCTTCTGTTTCCTCTCAATTTCCACTAAGAGCCGGAAAAGGTTCTTATTACGAAGGTGGTATAAGAGTTCCTTTTTTAATAAAATGGCCCAAAGAAATTAAAAAAACAAAAACTACAGAAATCCCTGTTTCTGGTTTAGATATTTTTCCAACGGTAATGGAGGCTGTAAATAATCAAAAAAAAGATTCTTTAGACGGAGTTTCTTTATTACCTTTCTTAACTAAAAACAAAGAAATAAAAGAAAGAGCATTATCTTGGCATTTTCCAATTTATCTACAGGCTGTCAATAAAGACAAAGATCAAGCGAGAGATTCTTTATTTAGAACAAGACCTGGAAGTGTTATTCGAAAAGGAAAATGGAAATTGCATGAATATTTCGAGGACAAAGGAATAGAATTGTATAACTTAGATTCCGATATTCAAGAAAAAAACGACGTTTCAAAAAAATATCCAGAAAAAGTAAAAGAATTGTACAAAGAGCTAAAAGCATGGAGAACCAAAAGAAATGCTCCTGTTCCAAAAGAATTAAATAAAAATTATAAAGAATAAACACTTATTAAGAATGGATAGAAGAAAATATCTAAAAACAATTACCTTAGGAAGTATTATCCCATTTATGGCGCCCTCTACTTTAGCCAAAGAATCCTTTTCGATTTGGTCTTATAAAAAAGGTGTGAACTTTAAATCTAATTGGCATAATTGGCAGAATATGAAATGGGTTGGCCCAGAATACTGGGGAAACCGTTTGCAAGACTGGGTGTTACAGGATAAAGCTGTGGTGTGCGATATGACTGGAAAAAACAGAAATTTACATCTATTACCTCTTCAAAAACCTAAAGGCTTAATAGGTTTTACCACAAATGTTAAAGTAGAAATTTTAAACGATAGTATTAAAACAAACCCGAAAGCTTGTATAGGTTTACGTTTAGGGGCAAAAGGGCCTTATAAAGATTACAGATCTGCTGCCGTTTTCGGAAAAGGTTTAGATATCGGTTTCAATGGAAAAGGAGATTTAAAGATAGGCGAACAAATTATTAAAACTTCACTAACAGAAATACCAAACTCTTATCATTTAATTGTGGAAGCAATTCCACGACAAACCGATTATCAATTAAAAATTTCTGCAATAAACCCGAATAACAATCAGTTTATTTTAAAAGAAGAAAAAATTACTTTAGAAGATGAAAAATTAGTAGGAAACTTCTCTTTAATTGCAGATGTACCTGGAAAAATGCCTCCTGAAATAGCCTCTAAGGCTTCTGCTAAATTTTCTGATTGGTCTATTACTTCTGAAGAATTAAAGTTCGAAGAAAATCATTTTTATGGGCCTATAAACTTTGCACAATATACACTTCATAAAAATAAACTAAAATTAACGGCACAGTTTTCTCCTGTTGAAGAAATTAAGGGGCATACTGTATTACTTCAATTTAAAATCAATGGAAATTGGCAAACTGCAGCAACAAAAACCATAAAAAGTTCGGGTAGAGCAGTTAATTTTATTGTAGAAAATTGGCAACACACAACAGCTATTCCTTATCGAATTGTGTTAAAAGTTCCATTAAAAAACAAAGAAGAAATTTATAGTTATAAAGGAACAATTGCAGCAGAACCCACAAATAAAACAAACGTTAAAGCAGCAGTTTTTAGTTGCAATGCACATTATGGTTTTCCTGATGCAGATGTTTATGAATCGGTTTCTAAGTTAACACCAGATTTGGCCATGTTTTTAGGAGATCAATTTTATGAAGGTACAGGTGGTTTTGGGGTGCAATATAGAGGCGAATTTGATAAAACTTGCTTAGATTACTTAAGAAAATGGTATATGTTTGGTTGGTCTTATCGCGAAATTTTTAGACATATTCCATGTGCTATAATTCCAGACGATCACGACGTGTATCATGGAAATGTTTGGGGAGAATCTGGAAAAGAAGCAGATACTTCTCTTGGTTTTGGAGGAAAAGCACAAGACAGTGGTGGTTATAAAATGTCTGCAGATTGGGTAAATATGGTTCAATTTACACAAACAAGTCATTTACCAGATCCTTACGATGCCACTCCTGTAAAACAAAATATTTCTGTATATTATTCTAATTGGAATTATGGTGGAATTAGTTTTGCTATTTTGGAAGATAGAAAGTTTAAATCGGCTCCAAAAAATGTGCTTCCAAAAGAAGCAGATGTTTATAATGGTTGGATACAAAACGAGAATTTCGACATTAAAAAACACAAACATTTAAAGGCAGAATTATTAGGAAAAAGACAAGAAAAATTCTTAAAAGAATGGGCAAACGATTGGTCTAATGCATCTGAATTAAAAGTAGTTTTATCGCAAACCAATTTCGCTACAGTAGCAACAATTCCTCAAAAAGAAAAAAATGGCAACGTAATTCCTTCTTTAAAAATTCCTGAACCTGGTGAATATATAAAGGGAGACAAAAGCACTGTAGATATGGATTCTAATGGCTGGCCAGCTGCAAAAAGAGATTTGGCTGTTGCTATAATTCGTAAAGGTTTCGCTTTTCATATTGCTGGCGACCAACATTTAGCATCTTATATACAATATGGCTTAGATGCGCATGGCGATTCTGGACATGCATTTGCTGGGCCAGCATTAAACAATATATGGCCTCGTCGTTTTTGGCCAGATGTAAATAGTTCTAACCATACTGTAGAAAACCCTGCTTATGTAGGAAATCATATGGATGGTTTTGGCAATAAAATGACGGTAAAAGCCATTGCAAACCCACAAAATTCAAATAAAGAACCGAGAATATTACATACTAGAGCTGTTGGCTTTGGTTTGGTTACTTTTAATAAAAAAACAAGAGATATTAAAACAGAATGTTGGCCTCGTTTTGTAGATCCTACAAAAGAGAAAACCCAATATCCTGGATGGCCAATTACCATCAATCAGCAAGATAATTATGGACGAAAAGCGGTTGCTTATCTACCTAAAATTAAAGTAAAGAGATTAGATAAACCTGTAATTGAGATTATCAATCAAAAAACAAACGAAACGGAATATTCTATTCGTTTAAACACAGCGACATTTATTCCTAAAATTTTTGATAAAAATGCACTTTACACTGTTAAAGTGGGCGAACCTGATACGAATACTTGGCAACATAAAAAAGATATTTCTGTAAACGATAGAACTTTAAAATTTAAGTTTTAACAAAGAAATATGGTTTATATTAAAAGAGGCTGTCACAAAAGTAAATTTAACTGTCGTTTTGAGCATTACTAAAATCAAAATATATTTTGATTGAAAGTAGCTAACGAAGTTATCGAAAAATCTAAAATACTGAAATTCAGTAAATAAGATTTCTCCATTACCGTCGAAATGACAAATTTTAATACTTTCGAGACAGCTTCTTTTTGCTAATTTTATTAACCTCCGTAATTTTAAACTGTACTTTTTTATTGAAATATTAAAGACAATTTTTTTTAAATTTTAAGGCAATAATTGTAAGATTATTTTTTAGAAATGGCAACAATGCTATCTATTTGAGATTGCATTTTTTTAGTTAATTTTTTATTTTCTTTGGCAATATTTACTTCTTCGCCAATATCTTTAGAAAGGTCGTATAATTGTGGCTCGTTAGAAGCACCACTTTCTATTTTTTTACCATATATCCATTTATTTGCCTTTCTGTTTTTAATAGGTGTAATGTATTTGTAGTTTTTATTTCTTAAAGATAGTGTAAAAGATTCTTCGAGCATTAGTTTTCTTCCTTTGGTATTGGCATTTAAAAGTGTTTCTTCTAGATTTTTACTATCTATGGCTTCTTTTTTACCTAGTTTTTTATTGATTAAACTTGCTAAAGAAGCATAATAATCTACTTGAGATATTAATGCTTTGCTTTCTCCCTTTTTAATTTTTTCTGGCCAATAAGTAATCATTGGAACTCTTGTACCTGCTTCAAAAGCACTGTATTTACCTCCTCTAAAGGGACCAGAAGGTTTATGGCTACCTAATAATTCTTCAGCTTTATCGCTGTAACCGTCATTTAAAACAGGGCCATTATCACTAGTAAAAATTACCAGTGTATTTTTATCGATATTTAATTCTTCTATTTTTTTTATAATTTGCCCTGTCATCCAATCCATTTGCACAATTGCATCTCCTCTTAAACCCATGCTAGATTTTCCTTGAAACTGTTTATTGGGCAATCTTGGAACGTGAATATCATGGAAAGAAAAGAACAAAAAGAAAGGATTTTCTTTGTTTTTTTCTATAAATTGATTTGCTTTTTCGGTAAATATATATGGAAAATCTTCATCTGTCCACAATGCAGATTCGCCTCCAGTTTGATTTCCAATTCTACTAATTCCGTTAACAATCGCTTCACTATGTTGGTTGTCTGCAGGATATCTTAACATTTCTGGGTTGGTTTTACCAGTAGGAACTCCTTCGAAAGGTTTTTTGTAACTTATTTGAATTGGGTCGTTTTCATCTAAATTAATAGCTCTGTGGTTTTCTACAAAAATTGTTGGTACTCTATCGCCAGTAGCAGGTAATAAAAAGCTATAATCGAAACCTATTTCTAAAGGACCAGGTTTTATTTCTTCGTTCCAATTAGTATCTCCATTTCCAAGACCTAAGTGCCACTTACCAACTACAGCTGTATTGTAACCTGCTTTCTTTAACATTTTGGGTAAAGTTGGTGTTTTTGTATCTATTAATAAGGGAGCATCTCCAGGCAAAACGCGTGCCCTATTTCTAAACGCATATTGTCCAGTAAGTAAAGAATAACGAGAAGGAGTACAGGTGGCTGCAGCGCTGTGGGCGTCTGTATATTTTATGCCATTTTCTGCCAATTTATCTACATTTGGTGTAGAAACACCAACTGCTCCATAGCTACTTAAATCGCCATAGCCTAAATCATCTACATAAAAAATAATAATGTTTGGTTTTTGGGGCACTGTAGTTTCTTTTACTTTCTTATCACAAGAAGTAAATACAAGAAAAAAACTAAAGACAAATCGTAAATATATTTTCATTATTTTTTAGGTATTTTTTTTTTGATAAATTGTTTATTGGTCTCAAAAATAGTTAAAACTATGCACTTTAACAGCATCTAGCTTTAGCTTCTTAAAATTTTTATCTTTGTTTTGCGTTAAATCAAAGACTAAATGGTTGTACAGTTTCAATATTAAAAGTTCATCTTGTTTGGAGTACAAAGTATAGGCATTCAGTTTTAAAAGGAAATATACAGAAAAGGTGTAGAGAGTTACTCGTCCAGATTTATGATTCGTAGGATATTGTGAGGTTAAAAGAAGTTAGCACCAATTAAAACCCAGCAATACCAACAAATTCCGAAAATGCCGTATAAATGTCGTTAACAAGTCACTATAAAATTAGAATTTAAAGAATATTTTTACGGCACAAATTAAACAGAATTTATAATGACTGAAATCGGAAAAAGAATAAAAGAAATACGATTAAAAAAGGGATTATCCCAAGAGGAATTAGCTGAAGCTTCTAAAGTAAATCTACGAACAATTCAACGAATTGAAAACAATGAAACCAAACCAAGAGAAAAAACTCTTCAATTAATTTTTAACGCATTAGAGATTGAAATAATTGAGCGAGAAAAAAAGAGAATTGATAAATATTTAATTTGGTCAACTTTTCTAACATTTTTGATAATTATATGCTCTTTGCTTCCTTGGACTAGATTTTTCAACTATTTCCTAAATGGAAAAAGAATTTACAGAAATAATACAGGCTGGAACGGACAATCAATAACGTTTAACTATAGTTTTCCTCATTGGCTAATTAGTTTAAGTGCTATCTCTATTGGATTAATTGCTATAAGTCATTCTTTAGGACTTATAAAAAATAAAAAAAGATACATTTTAATTCAGTCTGGATTGTTGATTTGGTTTTTATTAGGTTTATTTAACTATAGTTTTACACAAGGTTTTGATTTAAGACCTGGGTTGTTTATAACAATAATAGCTACTATTTTACTAATTTTTGCATACAAAAAAAAAGAAAAACTGGTGCTAACACCGTATAAAATTAATTGCTGGTTTTAGCCAATTTACGAAAGTCCTCGCAAATTTGTGAACTGCCCCCAAAAAGTTAGACACTATTTGTGTTTTATTTGCACTTTAGTGCTTAAAACACGCAACTAATCTTATAAAACAACGTTGTTTCCAATGATTGCATTTATATGCATCTAGAGTATCTTTCTTCCCAAGATATAAGTTCTATGGAATGTCTAGCTTTGTTGGTACGAATTTATGTGATTAAATTACATTTGTATTATGGGAAAAATTATTTTACGTCAAACTTACGTTTTTAGATAATTTCTTCTTTTAAGAATTAATTGTTAAAAACAGTTGGTAAAACAAACATATTTGTGGGCTTAGTTATCTCTATCTCTCTTCGAAACTTTAGAAAAAACTTTTAAAGTGTCTTTTTTTACAATTTTTGCATTATCTAATGTAACTTTAATTACATACTCTGGATTAGAGACTTGAAACACATAACTAAATTGTCTAAAAGAAGTAATATGATAATTTGGAAATTCTTTTTCCACAACAGCTTTATTAGATTCGTAATGTTCTAATTCTGTTTTTACTGGTTGGCAATTTGTAAATAAAAACCCTACAAAAGCCATGGATATAAATGCTTTTTTCATAGTAAACAAATTTTCTAATTAGATTAAAAAAGCCATTATTTTACAGCAGAAGTAAACCAACTTGTAAGGGGAGTGTGTTTTAGTTTTTCTGATGCTATTTAATAATAGCAAAAAAAAATACTTAAAGTTAGGGAGCTTTAAAATGTATTATAACAATTAATTTTTGGCTAAAAATTAATTTAGCCTAGAACTTTATGATAAGTTAGAAAAGGGGAAAAAGGGGAAAAAGGGGAGCAACAACTATTTCTAATTGTTAATACAACAACTATTTCTAATTGTTAATACGAAGATACATAAAATTATTTCAATTTTAAAAATGAAAAATTATATTTTATTCCTAAGTTGATAAAAGGATTGCTAAGACTGCCTCCTTTCGCTTTTACATAACCAGCAGAACTTCGCAAACTTAAAGTTTTATTTATCTGATAATCAATACCTAAACTTGGTTTTACAATTAGGCCTTCACCTGTGCTAATTCCACCGCCACCAGCAGCTCCTCCTAAAATTTGAGTAAAAAATGTGGTGTTTCCATTAAATAAAGGGTTGGTTTTTACACCTAAACCCACCAAACCTTCTGCATAAGCACCCGCATTTCCAAAGTTTGCAAATGAAGTTTGGCCAGCAACAAAAATGTTTTTATTTAAATCTAAATTAATTTGAAGAGATATTTGGTGCATGTCTTCTGCAGGTGGCTTCATTCTTTTTGCATTAAAGTACCAATCTTGTTTTACAACAACTTCGAAACCTTTAAAAATACCTTCATTAAAATTAGAAGAATTATTATAAGTACCATTTCTTTCGATATAATATTTTAAACCAGCTCCAAAAGAAGATGTTGCAAAATAGCGATTAGGGGTAAGTAAAAATCCTTTGTTTAAAGATATGTAAAGGTCGTTGTATATTTTTTGTTCTATAGAAATATCAGGATATAGTAAAAAACCACCTTGTGTATCAACTCCACCACCACCACCAGCACCAATTCCGAATTTGGCTTGAATATTGGTGCGATTTTTATTCATAGATAAATGATAACCACCTCCTAAAAACACATCCATATAACCAGCTCTTATGCCACTGTAAGCACCATCTACTTTTAAAAAAGCAAACCAATTATCTGTTAAATAAGAAGCCAATTCGAAACCTGCTAATCGAATTATTTTTCCGTTTAAAATTTCACCAGTTGTGGCATTTGCTTTACTGGTTACTTTTAAATTATTTAAGTGCATCATTAAAGAAATTCTGTTTGTTTTTTGATTCCAATTAGAATTTTTTAATTCAGCAATCGAAAATTCGTTTTCCGAAGCTGTATAATTAGAGTATTCGAAATCTAAAGGAATTTCTAAAGCGACGTTTAATTGATTTCCTCTTATCAAACCTTTATCGAAAAAGTTTACATAACTCCATCCAGCGTTTAAAGAAAAATATTTAAAATCGTATCCTAAATTTGCATGCGGTAAAATAAAAGCACCACCACCATCTTTAGCACTTGCACCACCACCACCACCAAAATGGAAGCCAGTATCTAAATACAATTTATTAGTGATGTTTTTTTTATAACCGGCATTAATGCCTAACGTAAAAAAACCACCTCTTATACCAGTAACAGAGCCATAAATACCTAAGCCTGTGTAGAAATCTTTATTTAAAAATAAGTTGTAGTGTATTCCAGAAAAACCCATATTTGGTTCGTTTGGAATTTCTAGTTGAGGCATGTTTATTGATAGGAAATCTACTTTCGCAAATGTTTTTTGAGTAATTTTATTTGGAATAACCTTAGACTGAGAAAAAACAAACTGACTTAAAAATAATGCTGTGAGTAAAAATATATAATTTTTCATCTTATCTTTTTTGAATAGAAATTACCACTGTTTTAGAAGCGGGTGTATTGCTTATTTTTGCCACACTTTTTATGGGAACTAATACATTTGCTTCAGGAAAATACGTGGCAGTACATTGTTTGGGAATGCTGTAAGGAATTACTAAAAAACCTTTGGCTTTTCTTTTTTCTTTATTAAAATGGCTGGTTAAATCGACCAAATCTAATTTTTTTAAACCTTGTTGTTTCATATCATCTTCATTCATAAAAATAACTCTTCTTTCGTTTAAAACACCTCTATAGCGATCATTTAAACCGTAAATTGTTGTGTTGTATTGGTCGTGAGTTCGAATTGTCATCATTAAAAATTGATTTTTTTCTAGTAAAATATCCGAAGGTACATTTTTACTAAAATTTGCTTTTCCTGTAGAGGTAGGCTTAAAATTATTGTCTCGCGCATTGTTTGGTAAATAAAATCCGCCTTTTATTCTGGCTCTTTTATTGTAGTTTTCGAAACCAGGAATGGTAGCTTCAATTTTATTTCTAATAAAATCGTAATTAGAAACTAATTCGGTCCAATTTACTTTCGATTTTTTTAAAGTTGCATTGGCAACCCCAGCCACAATAGCTGGTTCACTTAATAATTTAGTGGAACAAGGTTCTAAAACACCATTAGAAGCATGTACAATTCCCATGGAATTTTCTACGGTTACAAATTGTTCTCCAGAAATTTGTATGTCTTTTTCAGAACGACCTAAACAAGGCAGAATTAATGCTTTTTTTCCGTGAACCAAATGGCTTCTATTTAATTTTGTAGAAACATGAACGGTTAGATTGCAATTGCGCAAAGCTTGTGCAGTATATTCTGTATCTGGCGTTGCAGAAATAAAGTTTCCGCCCATTCCAAAAAACACTTTTGCTTCTTTTTTGTGCATTGCTTTTATAGCATTTACTACATCTAAGCCATGTTTTCTTGGCGATTTAAAATTAAATTCTTGGTCTAATTTATCTAAGAAATCGTCTTTGGGTTTTTCCCAAATTCCCATGGTTCTATCTCCTTGAACATTAGAATGCCCACGAACGGGGCATGTTCCAGCCCCTTTTTTTCCAATACTTCCTTTTAACAATAAAATATTTACGAGTTCTCGAATATTATCTACCGAGTTTTTATGTTGTGTTAAGCCCATTGCCCAACAAATAATAATTTTATCGTTTTTAATTATTAGTTCGGTTGCCTCTTTTATTTTGTTTAAAGTTAAACCGGTTTGGGGCAATAGATCTTCGATTGTAAAATTTTCTAAATCATTTAGAAAATCTTCTATTCCCGAGGTTTTTTCTTTAATAAATTGATGATTAAAAACAGTGCCTGGGTTTTTAGTTTCTTTTTCTTTCATCAATTTTAAGATGATTTTTAGCAAGGCAACATCTCCATTTATTTTTACTTGTAAAAACAAATCTGTTAAATCTTGACCAGAACCTACCCATTTTAAAGGATTTTGAGGATCTTTATAATTTAACAAGCCAACTTCTGGAAGTGGGTTTACAGTAATTATTTTTCCACCATTGTTTTTTGTTTCTCCTAAGGCTGTTAACATTCTTGGATGGTTGGTTCCAGGGTTTTGACCCATTACAATTACCAAATCTGCATGATTAAAATCTTCTAAGGTTACAGAACCTTTTCCTATTCCTAAAGTTTCAGAAAGGGCAGCGCCACTAGATTCGTGACACATATTTGAGCAATCGGGTAAATTGTTTGTACCAAACTGCCTTACAAAAAGTTGGTATAAAAATGCGGCTTCGTTACTGGTTCGTCCAGAAGTGTAAAAAATAGCTTCGTCTGGAGAATTTAATGAATTTAGTTCGTCTCCAATCATTTTAAAAGCGTTTTCCCAAGAAATTTCTTCGTAATAATTTTTTCCTTCTGGCAAATACATTGGGTGCGTAATTCGCCCGCTTTTACCAATTTTGTAATCAGATAATTTAGCCAAATCTTCTATAGAGTGTGTTGCAAAAAAAAGTGGAGAAACTTTACTTTTTGTAGCTTCTTCTGCCACTGCTTTTGCACCATTTTCGCAATATTCTGCTAAAAATGCCCGTTTTTCATCTGGATCTGGCCATGCACAACCTGGGCAATCGAACCCATCTTTTTGATTTAAATTTTTTAAAAGTCGAATGCCATCTACAAGACCAACTTCATCATTTATGTGAGTTAATGCCGATTTTATTGCTTTCACACCAACAGCAGATTTTGGAATTTCTTTCAGTTTTATGCCCGTTAATTTTTCTGGTGGTTGTGCGTTTGTTTTTTTTGACATATCTATTTTTTTTTTAAGGTAAGAGGGGTTTGCATAAATGGTCATTTTACCAATTCTTGTAAAACCAATTAAGCAAATTCCGAATTCTTTAGCAAAATCTACAGCCAATGAAGAACAAGCAGAAACTGCAATAATAATAGGTATTTTTGCGATAAAAGCTTTGGAAACGATTTCGTAAGAAACTCTACCACTTACTAATAAAAAATTAGCTTCTTTTAATTTGTTTTGTATTAATAAATCGCCAATAGTTTTATCAACAGCATTGTGTCTGCCAATATCTTCTTTAATTGTTAATAACTCGTAATTTTTGTTGAATATGGAAGCGGCATGACTTCCGCCAGAATCTTTAAAAGTAAGTTGATTTTGAGTCATTTGAGCAAACATTTTATGAATTTCTTCTGAATAAAAATATGTTTTCTCGGTAAGTTTATTTCCGTTAACTTTAATATCTTTTAACTCTTTTTTGCCACAAATACCACAAGAAGAAACAGATAAAAGTGTTCTTTTATTTAAATAACCTTTGCCTAAAAAGTTAGTTGGAATCTCTACATTAATTATTTGTGGAATGTTGTCTTGTTTTTTTTCTACAGACATTTTTAAAGCAGAAGAGTTCTTATAAATATCTTCTGCATACAGCAAGCCTCGTATTAATTCAAAGTCGTTATTGGGGGTTCTCATAACCACTGTGTAAGCTTCTTGGTTGATATTAATTTGCAAAGGAGCTTCGACTACTAAACGATCTAAAGTAGCAGTTTGTAGTGAGCTAGATATTTTTAAAGCTTGGTAAGGTAATGTTTGCATACACTTAAAGACTTGCTATACAAACTTAATGAAAACTATTAGCCTAAAAAAACAAAAGTTTCGAATTAACTTTCGATATTTTTTTTGTAAGTTTTATTTCTTTTATCTAAAAGAATTAATTGTAAACAATTTAAGACTAAAATTGTTTATTTAATTGTTTATAACATGTTTGTTTTGGGGGAGTTGTGTGGCTTAGTGTTAAACTTTACAGGTACAACAGCAAACTGGAAAATTCGTAGTTATTTATAAAGTAAGCAAGACAAGAATTAGTAATCGTTATTTTTGAGGAACGTTTTTTATTTATTTTTTTCTAATTGTTTATGAGATCCATCACAATTTGGTTTTCGTTTCGAAAGTCCACAAATACAGTCGTTCAATCCATAACCATTTATTATTCTTTCAATATTTTTTTCAATTCGAGATATTTTTGTTTTGGATTGATTTGGTTTGTTAAAATGTAAAAGATAGCCTCGTTGACGTCCTGCAGTTAAATTTTTAAAAGCTGTTTTAAAGTTAATATTTTCGCAAAAGATTTGTTCTAGTTCTTTTGGTACCTTAAACTCAGAAGTTTTTTTCTTTTCGACTTTCTTTCCCAATTTTTCATTTTCGATTGCTTCTTGGATGTATTTTTTGATAGTTGGTTCAAGCTCTTCGATTTTGAGTAAGTTTGTAAATCGTATTTGTCTTGCCGATTGTACGTTTTCGGTTTGTTGTACTAAAATATTTTCAGGGTCTTTTAGTACTGCTCCTTTGTGAAATAAAATTGCACAATAACCTTTAAATTCGTGAATTAAAACTATGTTTTTTCCATTTTCGGTATAACAAGGATGCATCCATTTAAATTCTTCCTTTACCCCACAATCAAGTATAATTTCACGAAGTTTTTTCAATTCAAACTTCCATTTTTTAAGTCCACTAAGGTATTTATTTACGTCTTCGGTCATTGGCTTTTGAGGTTTTTTTTAATGTAGCCTACCCACTTTATTACAAATAAGTACAATTGGTTTTCCTATATAATTGGTTGTAAAGAAAATAAAAATATTTCCTCCATCTTTAATTTTTGTTTCTTTTTTAATTTGAGCGACTGTTTTGGGGAAATTTCGAGTGGTAATATTTGCTTTTTTTTCTGGAAGTAACTTTAAAAGTTTCTTTTTATCGTACGATAAAACATGTTGAATTTTAAAAGCTCTTCCAGGGAAATTAATTTGTTTTTCTGAAGTGTATAAATGCGAATGTTGATGCAATTTAAACACAGCTAACTGATTGGTAACTTGATGAAATCCTCCAGATTTTAAAATCGCAGAATTTGGTTCATATAAATAGGAGAGTGGTTCAGAGTATTCTGAAATAACATCTTCATTATATATAAAATTAAACGTTTGTGTTTTTCTTTTTTGATGTTTACTGTTTTTATAGCAATAGTATTGTTGTAATTTTTTTCTAATAAAAACAATAATTCTTTTACTTCATTATTTACCGCAACAATATGAATTTCCTTCACATATTTAAGTTCGTTAATTGTTTGGGTAATGTCTAAAATTGGTGATACTTTTATTAAAATATAATCAGTTTTTGTGAAAAAGAAATCAATTTTCGGGCTAATGTAAGGTTGGCAATCTTTCAATAGAAAAACCTTTCCTTTTAGATTATCTCTTCTAGAAGGATCTACATAAATACAGCTGAATTTTTATTTGTTTCTTTTAAGAAGTTTGTACCATTTCCTGAGAAAAAATCAACATTATTAACTTTTAATTGTTGAAAGTTGTGTTTTACAATTTCAGATAATTCTTGATTAATTTCACAATGAGTTACATTTTTAAATTGCTTAGAAAAGTAAAAAGCATCTACTCCAAAGCCACCAGTAATATCGATTATAGAATTACCAGAAATAATTTTAGATTTATAATTTGCCGTAATTTCAGATGAAGTTTGCTCGATACTTATTTTTGCTGGATAATAAATATTTTCTGTTTGAAACCAAGTTGGCAATTTCTTTTCAGACTTTTGTTTTGCTAAAATTTGATTTGCAATTTCTTGAATAGAAACTCCTTCAAAAAAACTTCCTTTTAAAACTACTTTTGTAATTTCTGTTTTTAAATTTTTGTTGATGAAATTTTGAACATCCGTATGTAAAATATAGAGATTCAAAATAAAATTACAAGTTTTTAGTTAACGATTTTACAATTTTATTTTCAGATAAAAATTCTTTTAAAATAACTTTTAGTGCGGTATATAATGGAACCGCAGTTATCATACCTATAATTCCAAAAAGTAAACCTCCTATAATTATAATTAAAAATATTTCTAAAGGATGCGATTTTGTTGTTTTTGAAAAAATAACTGGCTGACTTACAAAATTATCGATAATTTGAGCTATTAAATAACCAATCATCACATAAATGGTGGTTGGTAAAATTTCTGTTTGAAACTCTAAACCAATATTGCTTGTCATCGATAAAACAAACATAATTATGGCTCCAATTAATGGGCCAACATAAGGGATTAAATTTAGTAAGGCACATAAAAAGGCAATTACAACTGCATTATTAATTCCAAAAATTAGTAAAATAATCGTGTATAAAACAAACAGAATGGTAATTTGTAATATTAAGCCAATGAAATATCTTGACAATAAATCGTTAATAGTTTCCAAAGATTTTGAAAAACGTCCTTCAGTTTCATTCGGAATAATTGTCATAATTCCATTTTTAAGAATTCTGCTGTCTTTCATAAAGAAAAAAGAGATAAATAAGACAGAAAATAAGCCCACACTTAGCGAACCAAGAGTGCCTAAAACGTAGTTTAATAAATTAGGAATTGCTTTAAATTGAGAAGTAAAATCGATATTTTTTATTTCTCCTAAAACATCGATTCCTTTCGAAGAAAAATAGGCAGTAATTTGATTGAAAATATTTTGAATATTTGCCTGTAATTCATCACTTTGTAAAAGAGATAAACTTTTACCTTGCTCTGTTATTAAAGGAATAAAAAGTATAATTATACCAGTAATAATTCCTAAAAAAAACACCATTGTTGTAATAACAGCTACAGTGTTTGGAAATTTTAACCTTCTTCTTAAAAATAAAATAATAGGTCTTGCAATTAAAGAAATTACGCCTGCAATTACAATATAAACAATTACAGATTGAATGGTGTATAAGAAATACGCTAATAGAAAAACACCTAATATTATGGCAAGTGCTCTTAAAATTCCGTTTGAGATGGTTTTTGTTGTCATTTTTAATTATATCCTTTTACTTCGCCCATACTTAAATTT